>NZ_CP118895.1:0-11749 GCF_029025845.1 Acinetobacter sp. TAC-1 | reverse complement strand
ATATTTGCACCTGCTATCGTTCCTCTTATTACACGTTTAGAAGAACAATTCACAAAATATGAGCTACAGCAGATTAGCGATCTTAGTAGTGCTTACGCTGTACGTTTATACGAATTATTGATTGCTTGGCGTAGTACTGGCCAAACACCTGTTATTGAACTAGCAGAGTTCAGGCAGAAGATAGGTGTTCTCGATGATGAATACACTAGAATGGGAAACTTCAAGGATCGAGTGTTAAATCTAGCTATCGCCCAAGTTAATGAGCACACAGACATTAACGTTAAATGTGAGCAACATAAAAAAGGTCGTAACATTTCAGGATTCTCTTTCACATTTAAGCAAAAGAAAGTGATCACCTCTAAAAGTTCAACTTCACTTGGACTTTTCTCAAAAATGACCGATGCACAACGTCACCTTTTTGCTAATAAACTTTCTGAACTTCCAGACATGAATAAATATTCTCAAGGTACAGAAAGCTACCCACAATTTGCAGTTCGAATTGCTGAAATGCTACAAGATAAAGAGAAGTTTGAAGAGCTTCTACCACATCTTAAAAAAGTAGGATTTAGTACAAAATAAACTTCATGTTCAGGTAGGATGTTCATCTAAACATCCTTGTACATGCACTGAGGGATTACATTGAACACAACAAAATTCAGCGTCATGGACGCAAGTAAAGCTTTTAAAAAATCACGAACAACAATATATGAAGCTATAAAAAATGGTGAATTATCAAGGGATCATGATGGTCTTATAGATTTATCCGAACTTATCAGGGTCTATGGTAATCCTATCGGTGTTCAGTCCAGTACACGTACTGAACACGTTCAGAAGGATGTACAAGTACGTGTTCAATCTGAGATTGAAAATGTATTGAAAGATCAAATTTCTCTACTCAAAAATCAATTGGACTTAGCCAATCACAGAGAAAAGGCTTTGATGCAACACATAGAAGATTTGACTCATAGAATTGAGTTTAAAGGTCAGCTTGAACAATCAAAAACAGAGGTAGAAGAGCACAAAGTTGCTCCTCCTGTTCATTCTGAAATGACAGAGGATCCTAAACTAGAACCAGACCAGAAAGATGACGGATTGACTACTCCGGTCGAAACAGAAAATAAGCGTATTCCGGTGCCAGAGCATGTTGAACCGGAGCAGCCGAAAAGAGGATGGTTAAGCCGGTTTTTCTTGCCGAATGGCTAAGAGGCTTGTTTAGATGTACTAATCAAAGCTGTGGAACATTGATCAAAGAATAGGCGTGGAACGTGAATAATCATAAAAAAGCCGTTCCAGTGCGCTGAACCCTAGAACGGCTTTTCCTAAGATATTGATGCTTATAGGGAAATTTCAAGCATTTCGTATAAGGTGTATTATGTTAATTTTAGCTTTTCTCTATAATTACTATCTTAAGGCCCACTACCAAATTCTGTAATTAGCCAATCAGATTGAGGAGATTGTTTCACAAGAGTAATAAATAAAATATAGTCACCTACTGGACTACCAGCATCATCTATATGGACGACTTTAACTTTTACCATCACTGAAATAATTTTATAAAATTCTTGATAATACTCAGGTCTACTTTCCGCTGAATCATAATTAATCCTTACTACTTCTAAAATTTTTGAGTCTTTGAAAGAGAGAAACCTTTCAGAACTTTTTAAATCTTCATGTAATCGCGCATCTGGCCAAACATATTTGATTGCTGATTCTAGATCATGTTTAGCAAGTGAATTAAAGAAAAGTATTGTTGTCTGTGTTGCCATCTCTTTATCATGATTTAATTTCTGTTTGTATGAATTAATGATTAGAAGTAGACATAGACCTACAAGTAAAATTCCTAATTTTATAAATATTTTAGACATTATAATTTCACTTTTATCTTTCGAAAAAACGCATAACCGACTAAAAGACACATAAGCCAAAATAAATAATCAAGAATAAAATATAAAAAAATGAATTGATCTATTCCTATAATAATATTTAAAGGATCTAGCGCTATACTACCGCCTGGAGATATTTCACCATCTACTAAAAACTGTAATGGAAATCCTCCTCCTATAACTTCAACTTTTCCAAGCTTGTCTACAACTATCCGGTCTATCAATGTATATTTCTGATGAAACAAAGACAAATAAGTCAAAACAAAAGCTAATATATTGAAATATATTATTTTTTTCTTTAATAATTCTTTAACTTTAAAATCAGTTAAAAATAACCAATAAGACAAGCCTGGAATTAGAGCCATAAAGATAGTCCAAGTGTCGGTATACATCTTCCACCATTCTTTCGAAACTTCTCCTGTATGGCTCCATCCAAAAAGAACAAAAAATGGCATAGCAATAATTAAAGAGCTAATACAGATAGTTAGCAAATTAAGAATACTATAACGATTTAAAAGAATTGAGACCATAAAGCTAAAAGGTACTGTCAAAATACTATAAGCCAAGTAAACAAGACCATGCCCTGCAAAAACCACAAAAATTGAATATAGACTATATTCACGATTCATTATGATAAATAGCAATGCTGTGAAAAAAAGTAGTGGTAAAGGAGCAAGTAATAGGGCTTTTACTATTTTTTCTTTTGAGTATTTCATTAACTTAATTCTCTTATCTACTCAATAACTATTCATACTATACCGATTTTCTTGGAGGTCGTTTGCTTCCATTTAACATAATGGGCGTTATACGAAATGCAATTTAAAATATCATTGTTTTTCATATAGTTAAAAAGTTAAACCAACCTCAAAAAACTACAAAAAGCCGACTTAGAAACAAGTCGGCTTTTTTATGAGCAGATTTGATATTTCTTGCCAATAAAATCGATCAATATTTAATCGAAACGACACATTGTTGTGATTTATCAAGCCATCCACGGCTTAAACAATCCCCAATTTCTGCGGACAACTCTTGGGATAAAAAGTGGCCAAACTTGTACGTTTTGGCGCACATTCATTCAGGTGCTTTGCGTCTATGCCATTCTTCATCAATTTTCTATCATGGGGGCATAGAGAGCAGGATGCTCCAGATAAGAATAAGAAAAGACAGCAATGGAGAATGCAGGTACGACAGGAGTTATACCTAACGCATCAAATACGAAAAAGCCCGACATCCTGTCGGGCTTTTTTATTGCCTGTATCTTTTAGATCAGGCTTGGATGTGCATCTAGAATGCGAATTAAAGTCGCTGCTGGGCCAGTCGGATATCTACGGCCTTGTTCCCAATTCTGTAGCGTTCTCGCACTAATATGCAAACGTGATGCAAATTCGACTTGGCTTAAACCTGTTTTTTCGCGGACTTCTTTAATATCGGGTAATTCAAGCTCGGTTATTCGGCTTGCTTGGATCTCTTTACGTTTAATTGCGCCTGCTTCTTCAATCGAAGAAACCAGATCATCAAATAAATTGTTATCCATGAAGTTGCTCCTTCACTAATTGACGAAGAATGGCTGTTTCCTTATCTGTCAGGGTATCTTTTACTGATTTTGGATAAGCCAATAAGAAAAAAATTTGGTGATCTTCATTAACCCAGTAATAAATCACTCGAATACCACCACTTTTTCCTTTGTTACCTTGAGCACAACGTACTTTACGAATGCCACCACCATTTTTAACCACATCGCCCTTATCAGGCTGTAGCAAAAGATCTTGCTGTAACTGACGGTATTCTTCATCAGACACAAGCTCTTTAATTTGTTTGGTAAAAATACTGGTTTCAATAAATAACATGAATTAAATACGTCAATGGCGTACATGAATTTTAGCAGTTTTAAAAGAAAAAAACGAGAACATTAAGCTCTCATTTCGAATAACGACCATTATCTTAAATATGAATGATAAAAAACTATTGACTTAATATTTATTCATCAATATATTGTACTCAACGAGTCGCTAAATACGTTTAACTAAATAAAAAGGTGAATACTATGATTGAACAACCTCGCTTGGTTATGAACAACGAAGAAGTTATTGAAAATATTAAAAAATTTAACTCAGAAGTAGCTCTTTATGCAACGGGAGATCAAGATAGCTCTATTACATTACTAGTAGAAAATATTTCTCATTACAGAGCTTGGTATGCTTATTGGGATAAAGATGAACATAAATACCTATTTGCACCATCAAAATATATTGGTTATCAAAATATGGATGCAAAACAATATGCCGAATTAAACCGTTCTTACTTAGATGGGCGAAAGACTGAAATTGTCCTTTCTAATTGGTATCAAACTTTGGACGAGAGTAGTGATAGCTATGAAGACTTAAGAACCAAACTTTCTGATTATTGCTGGAACCATAATAAAAATCTTAATGCACTTTTCAGAATCAATGTTCTTAAGCAAGAAAATGAAAAAGATATTTTAGAAAAAGATCTTGTAGATCTCATCTACAAAGTTTACTTAGGACTGTCTAGCGAGAATAAAGAGCTAGTAAAAAGAAAAATTATGAATTCACTTTAATTTCATAATTATAGATATTTAATGATTTTACCAAATTTTTGAATAAATTAAAAAAGAGGCCCGTTATGAATAATTTTAGTTCTCAATTTCAAGGTGTTATTAATACCCATTTTGGACAAAAAATATTAGATTTTTTAAATGAAGAAAAAACTATCGTAATGCTTGAAACAGCAACTTACCTTGATAGACCAGCACTTGAGGCTTTAGTTCCAACCTTAGAAGCACGTTTTGGTGATGAGCTACAGGGGATTAAGGATAATTCTAACAATCCAGAGAATATAGATTTTGATCGCTTAAAACAGACAATAGGTCATATGGTTAGAGTAATTATGGAAAAACATGGTTATGTGATAGATCAAAACGGTGTAGAAATTCCTAATACTCGTCAGACTCTGTTTTTAACAGCTACTAGATATAAAAAATCTTAATTTTCATATAGAAACTTGTTGAAATAATACAAGTTTCTTTTTATATATCCAGAGAGCTAATATGAAAAGAATCATTTATGAAATGCAAGGTTTAACTTGGCAGGCGAGAAAAAAAAACCAACAAGATGCCATTTTGATTAAGAATAAAGTCATATATGAAAAAGGCCGGTATAGCTCTTTAGACATATCGACTGATAAGAATGCGTGGTGTGTTGCTGTTGCTGATGGTATAAGCAGTCAACCAAATTCAGACAAAGCTGCCATAGCCGTATTGGAAATTATCAATGAATATTATAAAAATAATACGGCTGATATTCGGTTATCTTACATACAAGAAGTACTTTGTTCTAAATTAAAAGCTAAATCAGTGATTGATTCTGCTACAACAATGGCTTTAATTCGACATTCAGCTGAAGATGAATATAACCAAATAAGAATACAGTCTCTTGGAGATAGTAGAGTTTACTATTTCTCCCATCAACTTCAGAGTTGGAGTATTTTGACTAAAGACGATAATTTCTTTAATGAAATGGATATTTCTAATTTTAGTGAAGAGAGCATTGCAGTATTAAATTCAGGGCAAGAACTTGCTTCAATATACGATACTCTTACAGGTTATTTCTGTGCGAATTCAATCCATGAAGTAGATGAAAAGATAACGCAAATTCATAAAGTAGAACCTAACGATGTTTTAATGGTATGTACTGATGGCGTTTTTGATGCTATTACGCATGATGAATGGCCATTAATTCAGATTAATCAATCACTAAAAGAATGGCTTAAAAATTTCGTTGAAATGTTAAAACCTTTTGCTGGAGATAACATTAGTCTAGTTTTAGTCAAAGCTACTACAGATTAAAAAATCAATATTTATATAGATAATGAAATATTCATTTATAGAGCTACAGCTTATGCAAAATGCATTTGTAATGCCCAATTAAAGTCAGATCTATGACGTATCAATACGTAGACTTTATATGACGATTAGCTCTTTAATTCATTATTTTTCAATTAGTTTTAATTAAAATAATTGCAATAAATACGGTAACTGTGAACATGAAATTATTTTTAGATTGTGAATTTAATGGTTTTGGTGGAGAACTGATCTCCATGGCACTTGTTGATGAAAATGAAAGATACTTTTATGAGGTTTTACCATGTATAAATCCCACTTCATGGGTACTTGATAATGTTATCCCTATTCTAAATAAACAAACTATTGATTTAAAATAATTTCAAAACACACTATTTAAGTTTCTAAATCACTATGAAACTATACATATAGTTGCTGACTGGCCAGAAGATTTTTCATTGTTTCTAACGTCACTCATACTTAAACAAGGCATTTGTATGATTACTCCAAAATTGACAATGGAACTTTGGGACAGCGATACTGGTTTGGCGACAGAGTCAAGAATCCCCCACAATGCTCTACAAGATGCTTTTGCTCTAAAACGAAAATACTTGATCTAAAATAATTTTAAGCTTTTTGAAAAAAAACCTGAATATAAAAAAATAGTTTATTTATTTTATGTTAAATAGGCGATTTAAGGATCCCTATTTAACATAAATCTCTTATGCGAATCCATGAAACATCCATTGAATGCCCCATAAAATTATAAGGATTAAGACAACCAAAAAAACATTTCTAATTTTTTCATTATTTAAGCTCCTCTACAATTGACATAAAATCTTTTATGCGAAGTCAAAAAAGGGAGCTAGTAGCTCCCTTTTTTTAAGAGTGATTTTTTAAATCTTTTAACATTGCTTCACGCAGAATTTTATTCATACGTGTCTGATAGCCCTTACCTTGCGCTTTTAACCATGAGAGAACATCGGCATCCAAACGAACTGATGTCTGTTGCTTCACTGGACGATAAAATTGTCCATGACGAACTGCATTGCTCCAGTCTGTAATTTCAGGAATATCAGATAAATCTAATTGATCATCTGGTACAGTTCCCTTAGCAAGCAAGCTTTTAATTTCAGCATCTTGCTTGTCACTGAAATCTTTATTCAGTTCTTTGCGTGTGTATCTAACCATGCTCATATTGATTTCGCTCCGCTTTGGTTACTTCCCTTGCACTGATAATTCGTATGATTTCACAGTCATCTTCATCGAAGATGGTGTGGGCGACTAATAACATCAGTACGCCTTTGACCATGCCAATGGTTTGCCAACGTTCTTCACCACCAGTATGTCTATCTTGGATTGAGATCCTTAAAGGATCATCAAAAATGAGGCTTGCCGTTTCAAAAGATACATCATGTTTTTTCTGATTCTTTTGGTTCTTTTCCTCATCCCATTCGAAATACAGTTCCATAAAAAACATTCAAATTTATATATACAATAATGTATCACATATTTGTATCACTCAAGCTAAAAAGCGTAAATAGTGGTCAATTTTATTGGCAATATCTTTCAGAGTTGTACATAAAAAAGTCGACTTGTTTCCGAGTCGGCTTTTTGCGGTTTTTGACGTCAGTCGAAATTTTTTAACTATATGAAAAACAAAGTTTTTTTGTAATGTGTTTCGTATAAGCTCTATTATGTTAAATAGAAAATTTCTAGAAATAATAGAAAAGATTATTTATTAATCAAAAATATCTTACTAATTAGTATAAATTTATTGCAAATTTTTATTTATATTTCCAATATATACAAATCCTTTAAATCAATGATTTATGGGTTTTTATATAACTTCAATATTCATGAGATATACAATGAAAAAACTGCTTTTGGTATCACTTCTTGGGGCTGTTGCAGCAACTACGGCAAATGCTGGTAATACAACAATTCAGCCATATGTAGGCGCTGGCTATACATTTTTAAATAACGATGATGTTGATGTACATTTTCTAGGCCTGAATGGTGGTTTGCAATTTAATGAATATGTTGGTGCTGAAGTATTCTGGAATAAATCTGTGAATGACATCGAGTTCGATGGCGATTTAGAAGAATTTGGTGTAAGAACTGATGCCGATGTTCAATACTATGGTATTGGCTTAACAGCTAAATATCCTTTAGCAAATAACTTCTATGCTAAAGGTATGGCTGGTTATGCACGTGTTGACCTCGATGTAGATGCTACTTATCAAGGTTATACAGTTTCAACTAGCGAAGATGATTCAGGTTTAATCATTCAGGCTGGAGCTGGCTATAACTTCACTCCAAACTTGGCTGCAGAAGTAGCTTATACACACGTTAATGCGTTTGATGGCTTTAATGGTGTAAATGCTCAATTAAAATATAACTTCTAATTTGTTGAGTAAAAGAGCGAGGAGAAAATCCTCGCTTTTTTTGGGGGCTTACAGATGAATTTCGTATAAGAGTTTTTATGTTAAAGAAAATATTAAATAATATAATAAATAAGTCATTGAATTTAATTATTTTTTAAGGAAAATATAGATTTTATAAGAAAAATTGATATTTATATCAAGAAAACTTGATTATTTTTATTTTTACTGTATATTTAACTCAACTAGAAAAAAAGTCTCGTTTCGGTAAATCTTCCTTAAGTATCGCAGTTTTAGTCATAATCCTTCGTTTTTTAGATTTTAAGTTTCATTCTTTATTATTTTCCAAGTTATAATCGGTCAATATAATGACTAAAAATTATTAAAAATCAGTAGGATATATTATGTCAAACTCAAATGTTGTTAAAGGTACTGTTAAGTGGTTCAACGAAACTAAAGGTTTTGGTTTCATTCAACAAGAATCAGGTCCAGACGTTTTTGCTCATTTCAGCGAAATCGCAAGTTCAGGTTTCAAAACCTTAATGGAAGGCCAGCAAGTTGAATTCAGTGTAGCTCAAGGTCAAAAAGGACCGAATGCTGTAAATATTGTTGCTATCTAAGTAATAATAGACAGTAATAAAAAGCACTCATGAGTGCTTTTTTTATACTTCAAAATTTGTTTTAAAAATTAAAATATTTCTAAAAAATAGGATGAAATTTGTTGAAATTAAGTAATTTAATTGCAAAATCTAAAAATGGTACTGAAATTATTGTTTCATTAATTCCTCTACAAAAAATGCAAAATACACGTCAAGGTTTAAAACAAATCGAAGTAGGTAAAAGAGTTCTACTGGAATCTGGAATCGAAGTTGATTTAAATTTGGATGGCCGTACATTTTACACTTCTCTAAATCAGCTATTTAAATTAAATCATAAAGTTGCTTAGCGATAAATTTATTAAACATCAATAATTTATGTGGAATTTCCACTGCAATTTTTTTTAAGGAAATATATATGTTTAAACAGACTCTCAGCGTAAAAGACCAGTTTGGCGTTAAACACGCTATTCAAGCCACAGTGGATCATGAGTTTGCCAACACACAATCTCATTTGAATATAAAACATATCACCGTTGATGGTGAAGATATTCGACCTAGTTTTGAAATGCTTTTTCAAAGTACCTTAAGTGGAAAAATATTTAAAATCATCTAGAAATATAGTTTTTATAAAATCTATAGTCTGAATGAAATATCAGGACCTACTCGCTATCATGCGGGTTTTTTATACCTAATATTTATATTTTTAAGCCTTTGCTTAGCCTTGTTGAAAATGAAGGATGGAAAATAACTAAGCAAGTTTTATTGGAACAAAATAAATAAAAAAGGTTTACTTATTTTTATGGAAATATTTATAAGAACTAGTAAGTATTTCTAAAATTAACATAATACACCTTATACGAAAGGCCCGACTCATGGGCCTTCTGAGTATCTGTTTAACATAAAATCTCTTATACACAGCCCAGGTTAATCCTGGGCTTTTTGTTCAATCTGATCATTGACCTCAAACATACCAGGATTGGTAATCCGGATATTGTCCTGACAATTCCCACAAAGCATCAGCCCTGCAAAAAGCTGTACGTTTTCTCTTGAATCACAGAAAGTGCAAGGCTTAGATAGTTGAATAATATTAGTCATATTTATTTTTGACTCCCAATAAAATTATTCTGGGCGTAAGCTGTACCTCTAGCCTGCATATTGCGTATATCTTCTTTTTCCATATTCAACTTCATTAAGATGCCAATCAACATCATGTATACACCACCAAAATCTTCATAATATTTCTCTTTAAAACAATTTTCTTGAGTAAAAGTCGTCAAAGAGTGATTCATATTTTTTTCAAAATCATTCACCAATGTTTCAATCCGACTGGCCTGCCGTTCAATACTGGCCATTTGTAAATTACTGGTCAGTAGATCCCGTAAATAAGTTCCGAGTTTATCGCCCTTCAACTGAGCCAAACGCTCATATTCTTGTGCGACCTGATTGTCTAATCTGACGGCAACGGTTCGAGTACTGTTCATGAAAAACTCCTACAATTTGTTTTCAATCTAAGCACCTAATTTCTAAAAAGTAACTATCAAATATAAGTAAACACAGTGTTAAGTTTTAATGATTACAGGTTAAATATTTAATATAAAAAGAGAAATTAACCTAAACATGTAAACAAAGCCGATTACAAGCTATCCTATTGTTTTGTAAGTAAATATTGCACTTTATCTGCAACAAAAAGTGTTTACAGCTAAGCCTATGAAATGCAATAAAAAACATGATAAAAGCGTAAACGCTTTCCAGACAGATGAAAAATCGCTGTATCCCTTATAGGATAAGGCTTTGGAGCCTTTATCTTTAGATGCGTGGTGTGTGAACCAAAAATTGCCGGTATGTACCGGCCCTCAATCCATTTAATTGACTTAACTGACAGTAAAGATAGTACTTGGCCAAAAGAGATCCTGACTATTGTGTTTCTAAGATAAAAATCTATAAGCGGAAACTCTAGCCTACAGATCAAAAGTAAAACCCAAGTTAAAACGCTCTCACATGCGATTTCAGCCACATTTTTACATAAGACATAGAATCGACTACTGAAATGAGTAATCAGGTCAAAAAACGCAAATGAGCGCCAAATAGAGACTATTTTTATTCTAATCGGGATAAATAGAGCGAGTGTCTACGAGCGAAGCACCAAAATTCGCACCTCGACTCACTGAAAAACAGCTTTTAGGCTGTGAAGCCTAAATAAGCGCAAATCACATGCAGAAAATTGGGCCTAGATCGAGCGTAGCGAGTAAAAAGCTTTATGAGCGAAGCGAATTCCGAGTTTCTTTTGCTCTTGCCTTTGCTTTTTCTCAAAGTCACAACAGAATGATCTAAAAAATTGCCCCACGAATCGAGCGAAAGCGAGATTCAATAGAGTTTGAGCGTAGCGAAAACCAAGGGCAATTTTTCATTCCCAAGGCTTTTAATAATTTTAAAGTTTTTAAATGCTTTTAGACCAGCTGAACACCTTTATTTTAAAGGCCTGTAGAACTTATATGACTACGTTTACCTACCAATATGACTACGTTTACCTACCAATATGACTACGTTTACCTACCAATATGACTACGTTTACCTACCATAAATCTTCATAATATTTTTTGTAGATTTAACTACGTTTACCTTGCATAAATCTACAAAATTATTAATATAGACTTATATTCATAAATAATAATGTAGACAAATAAGATGCGGGATTTAGTTGTTAAAGATAATGCTCTAATAAATGCTAGCTATAATTTAGATTTAGTAGAACAACGTTTAATCCTATTGGCCATTGTCGAGGCAAGAGGTAGTGGCAGAGGTATCAATGCAAATGATCCATTAGAGGTTCATGCAGAGAGTTATGTAAACCAGTTTAATGTTGCTCGACAAACGGCTTATCAAGCTCTCAAAGATGCGTGTAAAGACTTATTTGCACGCCAATTTAGCTATCAAGAAGTAAATAAAAGAGGAAATATTGAGAATGTCCTAAGTCGCTGGGTCAGTGAAATTAGATACATTGATGATGAAGCAACAGTAAAATTA
>NZ_CP118894.1:0-14301 GCF_029025845.1 Acinetobacter sp. TAC-1 | reverse complement strand
CACATGTTTTTTGATTGAGTTTCGTACTTGGCGCTGCACCTTCATGGACAACGACGACAATGGCTTCAATACCTTGTTTTTGGAGTTCAGGAATTAAAGCATTTACCGTATCTGCTTCATCACGGAATTCAACATCCTTAATACCCGCCGCTGAAACAATACTTGGAGTCGCTTTGAGTGTTAAACCAATAAAAGCTACAGGAATCCCGCCATAAGTTTTGACTTTATAGGCAGGAAAAATCGTTTTACTTGTATCACTTTTCATTGCCACGTTAGCTGCAAGGAAATTGAATTTTGCGCCGCTAAAGTTTTTATTAATTTGGCATGGGGCAGTGCTGGTATATTGTTGACAACCGCCATTTTGTAAACGACGCAATTCATCTGTACCACGGTCAAACTCATGATTTCCAACCGCATTAAAGTCAATTTGAATATCATTCATGACTTCAATAGTAGGCTCATCTAGAAATAACGAAGAAGTGATTGGGGAAGCATTAATTAAGTCACCTGCTGACACAACAGCATTATTGGGATTTTGAGCTTTAAGTTTCTTAATTGCATCTGCAAAGTAACTCACACCACCGACAGGAATACGTACAGTTTGAGATGCGTCATTTGGATTCGCGGCTTCAACATAACGTTTAGGTGGTTCTAAATTTCCATGAAAGTCATTGAAAGCTAAAATATTTACAGTTTGGTTACTTCGCGGTGCTGGTGTGCTTGAATCATTGTCATCGTTATCATTACAGCCTACCAATAAGGCCATTGCCAGACATAAAGATGTTGTCTTAAATAGTATGTTTAAAGTCGTCATTTTTTTATCAATTGATGAATTAAGATGCATAAAAAATACGCATAGAGTATGAATATTTGATGAAAATTGAAACTGAATCAAAATAGAATGATCTTTAAAAAATTAATGTTAAGATGATGGTAGATATGGATGACTAGAAGGAAGTAAATAAGGCAAAAATAAATATTAATTTTAAGGTTTTCATAAAAAATTCATGAATTTGCAATAAAGCAGTTACAAAATGTCCGGTGGATAAAATCGGTTATACATTAATAAATTAATCTTTTTTATTCATTTTAACTTTTTTACCCAGTATAAGAGTCAAGAATGACATCATGGCCCACTTTAGCTAGCTCAAACCAGCACAATTTAGAAACGTATATTAATAGAGAACTCTCTTTATTAGAGTTTCATAAACGGGTGCTTGCTCAAGCCAAAGATATTGAACACCCATTACTGGAACGTTTGAATTTTTTAATTATTTTTTCGCGTAATCTGGATGAGTTTTTTGAAATTCGTGTGGCAAGTTTAATCCAGAAAATTAGCTTGATGAGTCAGGCAACCGGACCAGAAGGTTTACCGTTAGTAGAAGTATTAAAGCAAATTTCCAAAAATGCTCATGAGGCGGTTGAAGAGCAATATAAAATCTTAAACTATACTCTGTTACCGCAACTCCAAGGCTATGGCGTTCATTTGGCACTGTTGCAAATAGGCTGACATGATAAGCTAAATATCTTATTTATTTCGAGATACAGCAGATGAATCCCTTCCACGGTCGGCACTTTCAAGGTGAAATCATTCTTTGGGCTGTTCGTTGGTATTGTAAATATGGCATCAGCTATCGTGAACTTCAAGAAATGCTCGCTGAACGAGGCATAAATGTGGATCACAGTACAATTTATCGTTGGGTTCAGCGTTATGCTCCAGAAATGGAAAAACGGTTACGCTGGTATTGGCGTAATCCTACAGATTTACATTCATGGCATATGGATGAGACTTATATCAAAGTGAAGGGGCGATGGACTTACCTGTATCGTGCAGTTGATCAACGGGGTCATACGATTGACTTTTACCTTTCCGCTAGACGGAACAGTAAATCAGCCTATAGTTTTCTAGGAAAGATCTTCAATACGGTGAAAAAATGGCAAATTCCACGGGTCATCAATACAGATAAAGCAGCGACCTATGGCCATGCTTTATCACGATTAAAGCGAGAAGGAAAATGTCCAGTAGATATTGAGCACAGGCAGATTAAGTATAAAAATAATGTCATTGAATGTGATCATGGTAAGTTAAAGCGGATCATCAGGGCCACATTAGGATTCAAATCTATGAAGACTGCTTATGCCACAATTAAAGGTATTGAAGTCATGCGTGCACTACGTAAAGGACAAGCATCGTCATTTTATTATGGTCAGCCTCAGGGTGAAGTGTGTCTAATCAACAGGGTTTTCGGTCTCTAAGCACTTTTTAAAGGGAACATCATCGACTCAAATCTCTATTTGCAACAGTGCCCATAATTTGGCTTATGGCGTATTAGTTGGTGTACTTCTTTCTGCATTATTTTTTGCCAACAAAATTGAACGCTACATGGCAATTCAGTCCGAATTTAATGAACCTGAAAATACCCGTATTTATACGGTAACAGGTCAAGTGTTCTTCAGCTCAGCAGATAAATTTACTTCTGCATTTGATTTCAAAGAAGCACTTTCAAAAGTTGTGATTGATGTTAGTCAGGCTCACTTCTGGGATGTGTCTGCGGTCGCTGCCGTAGATAAAGTGGTCATTAAGTTTAGACGTGAAGGAACAGAAGTCGAACTTATTGGAATGAATGAAGCTAGTAAAACATTAGTCGATAAGTTTGGTATCCACGACAAACCAGATGCTTTAGATCGCTTAAATAGCCACTAAGAGGGATTAGTTATGTCAAAAATTATTGCATGTATTGATGGATCATTAGTAACAAATACTGTGTGTGATTATGCAGCTTGGTTTAGCGATAAACTTAGTTCACCTATTAAACTATTGCATGTCATTGATAAGCCAAAAGCGAAAGCCCCACAAGATTTAAGTGGTGCAATTGGTCTAGGAAGTCGAGAAACCTTGCTAAACGAGTTAGTTGAACTCGAAGAACGTAAGGGAAAAATTGAGCTAGAGCATGGTCAGATTCTTCTTCGGGAAGCAAAGAATTATCTATTGGAGAAGTTTTCTATTGATGCTCAAAGTTTTCAACGCCATGGCAGTCTTTTAGAAACAATTATGGGAATGGAAGAAGACATTCGAGTTCTTGTTATGGGTAAGCATGGGACTGAAACTGAGCATGATTCCAGTAAAGTTGGAACCCATATTGAAAATGTTGTTCGTGCCCTTCATAAACCCGTATTAATAACATCTGCACTTTTTAGTCCACCTAAGTCTTTTTTAATTGCTTTTGATGGAAGTCAGACTGCACGCATTTGTGTAGAAAAAATTGCCAATAGCCCTTTATTAAAAAACCTGACAGCTCATGTGGTATATGTTGGTAAGCCAAATAGTGATATGACATCTCAAGTTACTTGGGCAAAAGAGCTGCTTGCAAATAATGGTTTTAATGTAATTGATATCGTACTTGAAGGTGATGTCGAGAAATCAATATTAGATTACCAAGAGAAAAACGCTATTGATATGATGGTGGTTGGTGCATATGGTCACTCAAAAATACGCCAGTTTTTTATTGGTAGTACGACGACCAAATTGTTATCAAGCTCTACAAAACCAGTATTATTACTAAGATAATTCTTACAAGATAAAGGGATAGTTTTTAACTATCCCTTTTTTAGAATTTCTAAAATTAACATAATACACCTTATGCGAAATACTTGAACTTTTCCTTTTCGCATCAATATCTTAAAGTAAGCCGTTCTAGGGTTCAGCGCACTGGAACGGCTTTTTCGTGACTATTCACGTTCAACGTATGTTTTTTAATCAATGTTCCACAATTTTGATTAGCTACAGTCAACAATGCTCTCACCCATTCGGTAAGAAAAAGCGACTGAGAAAGCCTCTTTTCGGCTGCTCTGGTTCTACGTGCTCTGGCACTGGAATACGCTTATTTTCTGTTTCGACTGGAGTAGTCAATCCGTCATCTTTCGGTTCGAGTTCTGACCGAGTATCTGTTGCTATATCTGGAGCAGATTTCTGATCGGTAAACGTAGTCATATTGGATTGTGGGGGCTTCATTTCAATGAGTGTTAGCAGTGTATCTATACGAGCATTTGCCTTGGCTTCACGATCTTCGGCTTTTTCTAACTGTTTTTTTAGAAAATCAATTTGGTTTTTGAGTTCTACAACTGTTTTATCAGTGTATTCAGATGTATTTTGATTTTGTATTGGAGACGTATCGATACGTTTTACTTGTTTTACTCCAAAAGGTTCTCCATAGACACGAAGAAGTTCTGAAAAGTCTATAAAACCATCGTGGTCACGGCTTAACACACCGTTTTTTATATCTTTATATAGCGTAGCTCGAGATTTTTTATACAGGGTTGCAGCATCACTAACACTGTATTTTGTAGCTGTATTCATAGTGTATTGCTGTGTATTTTGAAAACGTATTGGAGAATACAATATGTGTATTCTCCAATACACTCAAGCTTTAAAGCCTAAGTTTTTTAGATGAGGCAAAAACTGTTTTTGCTGTATTGGATCTCTTAGCATTTCTTTGATTTTCGCGGCTAGGCTCTCATAGCTTTCATTACCATTTGCTAAGTTTGAAAATTCAGGTAGTCGTGAAAGCTGATTGCCAAACATATTGATTTGAGCATCTGTCATTTGTTGGAATGCTGTTTGGGGCGTTCTAGTTAATTCTTGTTGAGATGGCCTAACTTTCGATTTAATTCTGAATTGAATGTCAGTGATAACTCGTCCTTTTTTGAATTGGTCATAGTCAACGGTAATATCAGTGTGTTTATTAATTTCACTTACTGCTCTGTCTAATACGTTGGATTTAAAGTTAGACATTGTTGAATATTCAGTCGCGTCAAGACCTAACTTTGATCTAAGATCGTTAATACTATATTTCTCAGTTTTTGCGACATTCAACCATTTAATTAATAGCTCATATAGTCTTATGCTATATTTACTTCTAAAATCAGATACTTGCTCTATATGATATTTGGTAAATTGTTCGCTTAATCGGCTAATTAAGCTGATAACTTCGTTGCTAAGGTATAAAACAATAAGACCATTAGAATCTACATAGGTCACTTTGTTTACCCAATTTGCTGTAGTAAGAGCCTCTAGGCCCTTATATCTATCTAAATAACTGAACTCCCTTCTTTTTAGTGTTTTTGCTGCCTCTCTGAGCAAGCCATAGGCATTATTACTATCCACTTTAAATTGATGAATGTAGTCGCTTACAAGCACTTCTATTGGTGTATCTGGCGTGAGATTAGAAGACTCTCTAGCTCCAACTATGGCCAAGAGCATAATACGTTGCTCTATGAGTGATAAGTTAAAAGAAGCATCGATAAGAGCATTATCTTTAACAACTAATTTATTGTTATTTGTCATGATATGAAGCTTATTAATTCATTTAACTAGGTTATATGTCATATATTTTAAATAGTCAATAATCTATCTATTTATATACCCCTTAAACCTATCTTTATCACCCCTTAAACCTATCTTTATCACCCCTTAAACCTATCTTTATCACCCCTTAAACCTATCTTTATCACCCCTTAAACTATTGCAAACAAAGAATTTCAGCCTGTCTAAAAGCATTAAAAACTATTAAAAATAATTAAAAGCCTCATCTGGTCAAAATTGCCCTTGGTTTTCGCTACGCTCAAACTCTATTGAATCTCGCTTTCGCTCGATTCGGGGGGCAATTTTTTGGTTCTTTTCGTTGTGAATTTGAGAAAAAGCAAAGGCAAGAGCAAAAGCAACTCGGAATTCGCTTCGCTCATAAAGCTTTATGCTCGCTTCGCTCGGTCTAGCATCAAATTTTTGCATCTAAACTTCACTTTTTTAGGTTAATCAACCTAAAAAAGCGGTTTTTCAGAGGGCCGAGGCGCGAATTTTGGGACTGTCGCTCGTAGACACTCGCTTGGTTAAGCCGTTCTTATCGCTTATAGATGTAGTGTTATTTGCTTCTATTTGCGTTTAGAGACACTTTTTTGTTTTTTGGGTACTGATCTCTAGTTCGGTTTGAAATGATCGCACTATGGCGAAAATACAGCGTTTAAACGTGATGTTTGTTCATTGCTCTGGTGTTTTGTTGAATGGATTTCTTGGATCTGTTTTTGCTGTTTCAATAAGTCGATTCATATTTTTTGTGGTTGGCATACGTTGAACGAAAGCTTCGATTTCTTCAATTGTTCCAAGATTCTTTTTGAGCTGTCTAAAACTGAGATATGCATGAATCATGTCGGCCAGTTTATCTAAGTCGCTATTATCCTGTGAAAAACTAATCGATGCCTTTCTCAAAGATTCGATATAAAGCGATCCTATAAAGTATTTGATCTGGTCTTCTCGTTTTTTCTGTTGTTTCTGGCTTTGTTTTTCCTTTTGTTGTTCTGGATTCAGGGCTTTTTCTATTTTCTGATTCAGGTTTTTCGCTGCGGTCTGGTGGCGTTGCGTTTTGAGGATCTCATCCAGTGCATCGTGCATGGCAAAGTAGGCATCGATGTCATGTTTTTGATGGAGCTTGAGGATGTTTTGTTGCAGTGCATTGCGTTTGGCAGGTTCTGTCTGTTGGATCAGTTGCAGCTGAAGCATGCGTTTGTTGTAGGCATTGCGTTCATAGCGACATTTTTGGATCAGTTGTCGGTCTTGCTCACTGAGATCCTGAAGACTTTTTTTGTTTTTGAGCATGTGCAAGCAACGTTCTTCAACTCGACGTTTGAACGGTAGATTGAGGATATGCCTGCCGAGTTCGTTGATTTCTTTTGCTGTGAGAACTAACGCTTTGCGTCCTGCCATTTGGATCTCATTTTGCCGTGGATTGACACCATGTTAGCGTCATGTTGTGGGCGTTTAAACTATTTTTTCTGCCATGCATAAAAAATAGTTTATCTCGTTTCCGTGTCTTTTTTTGACAACAACCGCTAAAGCGATTATTGTCAAAAAAAGACACTCCTCCTCGCTCCTGCGGAGAGCCTCCTTTTCGAATTGGATCTTAGGTGAATTCGGCATGTTTTACATGAATATTCGGCACAATGTGAAGAAGGATTCCAGTTCCAAGAATACCTTCCATTATCTGACTCGAACGGCTCATTTTGCCGAGCAAAAGGCCGATGAGGAATTGGAGTTTGTGCGTTCTGGAAATATGCCTGCTTGGGCCATCGATGCACCTGCAAGCTTTTGGCATAGTGCGGATCGTTATGAGATTGCTCGAGGTCGAACCAGTTCAACGTTGACTGTGGCCTTGCCGAAAGAGTTGTCGAAGCAGCAACGTAAAGAATTGGTCGAGGCCTTTATTCAGGAATTTGCCGATCAGTATCAGTTCCCCTATACCGCAGCGGTGCATAACCATCCGAGTGAGCTGACAGGTGAAGATCAACCACATTTGCATCTGATGTATTCTGAACGGAGTCTGACCGATGGGATTGAACGACCACCAGAACAGTTCTTTAAACAGTATCGTCCTAAGAATCCCACTAAGGGTGGCGCACAGAAATTAACTGCTGATGCGTTGGGCTTTGGCCGTGATCAGGTGAAAGCCTTTCGAGAAAAAACTGAGCAACTGATTAATCAGGCTTTGGAAATGCATGCACCGATGAAAACCGTGATTCTGGAGGGTATGGAGATTGTTGTTCCGAATCGAGTGAGTCATTTGTCCAATCAGGAATTTAACCAGAAGTACGGAACGCAATTGCAGGATGTTCCGCAGATCTACCGATGGAAGTTGAAAAGTGCTGATCCAATTATTCAGCTTGAAGTTGAGGCACAGAAGCAAACCATTCAACAAATTCGACAATTTAACAAGCTCCAGATCTACCAAAAGGAGTACAAACAAGCCTTAGAGCAGCGTAAAAATCAAGATCTAGATCGTGATGATAGCTATACGCCATCATGGTTCTAGGGATATTGTGAGGTTTTAAATAAAGCTTTTGGAGGTCGTATGAAGACTGGAAAACAAATTCTTGAGGGTTTATTTGACGATCAACGTGCTGCTGCACACGATCCCCATCATCCAGTGAATGATCAGCTTCGGGCTAGTCTATTGTGGAAGAAACATTTACTTGAGTTGATTCAGATCCCACGTCATCAACTCAAACCAGATGATAGTTATGTGTTGGTGTCTGATATTCCAGAGTATTTTAAGGCACAGTTTGAGCAGTTTTTTTTAGGTCAAAACCCGTTACAGCATGTGGATCATCCTGAAGAATCACGACTTGATAGCAAACGTTTGGATAGTTTTATTGCCTATCTGAAAGATCATCCAAGTTATCAATCAGAGCAGCGTGACCAAGTATGAAAAATCCAGTCGATGCAGATCGTATTCGAGCTGCTTTTAAGGCAACGCAAGGGATCGTGGAGCATGAGTTTGAGCAGCATGTGATTGATGCCAGTCAAGTGTATGTCGATGCGATGATTGAGCGGATTGCTTCAGGTGAGTCGACCTTTGAGGAGGAAGATGAGGTGTTAATGATGAAGTGGCGAGCTATGAAAGCCTTACAGGATAAGGGTTCATAGCTTCGTATAAGGCGTATTATGTTAATTTTAGAAAATCTAATTAAGGTATCTTTATCCATTAAACACATTATGAAATAAATAATGTCTAAGGTTGTAACTCAAAATCTTTTTTCTATATACAATTGAACAATTAGGTATGTTCTCAAAACTACAAAGGACTTCATGTTAAATTCTCTTCTTATTGAAAATTTTAGATCGCTAGAAAAGTTAGAGGTTCCTCAGTTAGGACAGATTAATCTAATCGTCGGAAGAAATAACTCCGGAAAAAGTTCAGTTCTAGACGCTTTAAAATTATATGCAAGCTTTTCTGACGAAGGTACGTTAGTCGACATTATTGATGAACATGATGAGTTCTATATTCTAGAAGAAGATAGTTCAGTATCCCCTTATGAGAGCTTATTTTATGGAAGAAGATTCAAAGAAAATCATAAAATTATAATTGGTGAACTTAATGACCCAGAAACTAGATTATCAATTGAAGCAAGTAAAGCAGTTGAATTACATTTACCTGTAGACAAGGAAAGTGGAGGATTCTTAGCTTATCAAGTATCGTATCAAGATATAGATGATCAGAATGAAGGCCGTTTTGAAGAAGATTCAAATGTCGTGAATACTTTTAAAATTACTCAAAATAAAAAAACTAAGAGGATCATTTTAGATAATTTGGCAGATCGTATATATCGCAATAGAAATCGTAAAACAAAAATGAATATCAAATCCTATAGTGATATTACGACATCATTCATTTCAAATGATGAACTTGGAGATGCTTGGGATAAAGTGGGGCTAAGAGATTATGCTTCAGAGGTATTGAAGGCACTTCAGATTATCGAACCTAAAATTCAAGCAATTAACTTTGTTAATGCTCAAGATTGGGGACGCTCAAGTCTATATACAAGAGAAAAAGAGCGTCGTATTCCTCTAGTACGTATTGAGGGTGTTGATTTCCCTATCCCCTTAAAAAGTATGGGAGATGGGATCATTCGATTATTTCAACTCTCTTTACGCTTATATGAAGCAAAAGATGGTTTTTTATTTATT
Source organism: Acinetobacter sp. TAC-1 (assembly GCF_029025845.1). Lineage (NCBI taxonomy): Bacteria > Pseudomonadati > Pseudomonadota > Gammaproteobacteria > Moraxellales > Moraxellaceae > Acinetobacter > Acinetobacter sp. TAC-1. The sequence continues at coordinate 4,787 of NZ_CP118894.1, read as the reverse complement.
GATGAGTTTGAAAATGGTCTACATTTTGGTGTCCAAAAACAGGCTTGGGAAACTGTTTTTGAGTTGTCAAAATCTTTGAATATTCAAGTTTTTGCGACTACACATAGTTGGGATTGTATAGAGAGTTTCACTCAAGTGGCATTAGAAAGAACTGATATTGAAGGTTGCCTTTTCCGTATAGGAAAACCTACAAGAGGTCCGATGAAGGATAAAACAACAGCTACAATCTTCACAGAAGATGACCTAAAAATTTTATCGCAATCCCATGTAGAAGTTAGATAATGCAAAAGAGTAAATTGATTGTTGAAGGCCCATCTGATGCTTATTTATTTGAAAAATTATGTTCTAAACATGAATTTGATGTAGAAGTTACCGTTGATACTCCTTCTTTTTTTGGAGGAAAAGATACAAAACAAGGTGTCTTAAATATCCTACAGATCGCCATTAAGCAGTTGCAGAGTTCTTATATAGAGAAATTAGGAATAATTATTGATTCAGACTATGCAAAAGATGGTGGTGGAATAGAAAATACTCTTCTTCAGATCCATAAAAAAATAAAGGATTATGGTTATTCAACCCACTATAAAAAGTTTTCTAATTCAGGTATATATTTTGAAGGTGAAAATGGTTTACCTAATTTAGGTGTATGGGTTATGCCTAATAATTTAGATGAAGGGATGTTAGAAGATTGGATGTTAAGTATTTGCCATCCTAATGAACAAAAATTTTTAAATAATGTTACACAAATAGTAACTACAATGCCTTCTCCTAGATTTTCAAAAATTCATGAGGCAAAAGCTATTGCTAATACTTGGTTAGCATGGCAGAAAAAGCCTGATCGTGGCTTATACAATCTATTTCAAGAAGGCTTAATAGATGAGAATCATCAAAATTACAAAAATTGGTTGGATTGGATGACTGAAATCTTTAAAAAATAAAACTATTTAAAAAGACACTTTTAAGGTGTCTTTTTTATTTAACATAAAATCTCTTATGCGAATCTTTAGTTATTGATCGTTATTAGCTTAGTAACTGGCTTTTTTTCACTATATTCCCTACAATAAAAGTACGCCATTGACGTACTTAACCTATGCTATTCATTGAAACCAGTATTTTCACCAAGCAAATCAAAGAGCTTGTCTCCGATGATGAATACAGAGAACTCCAACAGGAACTTTTAGTTCAGCCAGATAAAGGAGATCTCATAAAAAATGGTGGTGGAATTCGTAAAGTACGTTGTGCTCAAGGCAGTAAAGGAAAAAGTGGTGGCATCCGAGTAATTTATTACTGGATCACTGAAGATGATCAGATCTTTATGCTACTGGCTTACCCTAAATCTGTTAAAGAAAACCTAACTGATAAAGAGACCGCTATCCTACGTCAACTTGTGAAGGAGCAATTTCATGGATAATAACTTATTTGATGACCTCGTTGCTTCGATCAAAGAAGCAGGAGCGATTAAACGTAATGAAGTTCAAGCAAGTCGAGTGACTGAGCTAACTCTTCCTGATATTAAAGAAGTTCGAGAAAAAACAGGTTTGAGCCAAACTGAATTTGCTGCACGTTTGCATATTAGCCCTCGTACACTTCAGAACTGGGAACAAGGCAGACGCTATCCAACAGGGCCAGCAGCAACCTTGATTCGTATTCTAGATGCGCATCCAAGCCTGATTTAAAACTCTAGGCAATAAAAAAACCCAGACATCCTGTCTGGGTTTTTCGTATTTGCGTTCTAGGGTTAACTCCTGTCATCCCTCGCGTCCTGTCGCTGATCTTATTGTTGTTATATGGAACATCCTGTTCTCGATGAACCCATCATAGGAAATTGAGCTGAGTATGGCTATCGGTAATTTTCTGGAATGAATGTACGCCAAAACGTACACGATTTTATCAGGTATTTATCCCGATATTTGTCCGCAGGAAATGGGGATAAAAGTGGGTTGTTGGGGCATTGAGAAATCAGGAAAAATCGATTTTTTGAATATTTTTTAACCAATTTTATTGGCTAAAAATGACAAAAGTGCTTAAAAAGCAGCCGACTTGTTTCTGTGTCAGCTTTTTGGTGTTTTTTAGGATTATGTAAGATTTATAAAATGTTGATTTAATTAAAATAATAAAGAATGGTTTCGCATAAGCCCCATTATGTTAAATGAAGCCAATAGGGTGAAGATTTATATATTAGCGATCTAAAATCTAAAAAAATTCTATTTTATTGATATATTTAGTTTTCTATTAAAATTTGGTGTTTCTTGTGAAGACATGGAAGAAAGTAACTACATGGATAGTATCCATTTTAGCTTTATTAGCTTTAATCGTAGGAGGGACAGTTCTGTATTTAATACAAAAGAGTAAAAAGGAAGAAAGACTAGTTAATTCTGCTTATAAAGAATTAATACCAGATAACATTGATTCATATCCAGAGCTTAAAAACTATTATTTAAATTTATATCGTCAAGGTTTAATTGAAAAAGATCTACCTATTTCTCCTGATGAAGATCCGACAATTCCAGACAAAGTTACTTTAATTCAAGGTAATTGTTATAGCCAATTTCTTGATTTGAATTATGATGAGCTCCAAATAGGTCTAAAGAATTTTGATAAAGAAATTGATTTTGAAGGTTATAATTTATTAGATGGAGTTATGTCGAAATTTAATGAAATCCCACCTATTTCTAATGCCTTGGCACTATATGGATCTGATAAAAAAATTAGTAGGAAAGAACTTTGTACCCTTGCCAATATGTATGAAAAAGGGAAAGAGTATGAAGAAAAACTGATTGAAGAAGCACGTAAAAATAGTATAAAAGCTAATCTATAGACTTATAACTCTACTTTTTTATTATTTAGGTTGAAAATGCATAAATCATACTTATTTCTAGGAACCTTTCTTTTTTCAAATTCAATATTTGCTTTAGAGAAATTACCCATGAGTCATACGGGTTTAGAAAAATTAAAAATGCAAGAAATTGGGTATGTGATTAAAAATTTTTTACCTGACTCAAATGTATCTCGAATTGACTGGGATTATAAATCAAATGACCAGTCTATAATTTGGCTTCATAAGCCTTATTTTGAACAAAGATTTAATGATGGATCTGTTGAGACTGTACGAAAAGGTGTATTTCGATCTAATGTCTTAGGGGTACAGACTACTTATCTACAGGATAGAAAATATGAATTACCTTGGTCGGTTATCTATAAAGGTGGTATGGCTAAATTTGGGGTAACAGAGATTCAATTTCATCCTAATTTACCAGATATCGATATTATTGATTCATCTCAGTGTTTTGGTAGTGAATATCAGAATTGTGCTTTCAATCCGATACAATCTCTAAAGCGTGTTGGCGTAAATAGTAAAATGATTTGCCAAGATAGCTTCGGTAGTGGATCAAATTTTCAAAAAGTATATTTGTTAACATCAAGTAATAAAAAGCCTACTTATGCTATTTATTCCATGAGTACGGGCTCTGGAGGGTCATCTACCGATTTTATTCTGATATCGAATTTTATCTGAGTTTGAAACCCGTAAAATCATCAAAAGGGTGTTTTTAGGAAAAAGTAAAAGTATTTATAAGCTTAGAAAAGACAAGATGAGCTGTAACCTCATTTCGCTCAAAACCTCTGAAGCATTAAACTTTGAAAATGAGAAAGTTAAAGAATTACTTCATGAGGTTACGGATATTATTTTTGCAAACACCGGAGTCGACATTAGTAGTGTTGAACTTAATCTTTATACCGAATAAAAATCTTTTAAACTGTTATAAAAATAAAGGACAGCATCATACTGTCCTTTATGCATTCTTAAATGAGTTATTTAATGACTTTAATACGAGTCGTAGCCGGAATAATTAACGGTGAATCTTTAGAGTTTTGTGCAACATAGTTTTCAAGCGCATCAATATCTTGACCACCACCGACACGGTTTTGGCCTTCTTTTAATACCGTAAAGTTGTCACCACCATCTGCCAAGAAACTATTTACCGTCACACGGTATACTTTAGTGTCAACTAATGATGAACCAGCAACCATGATGTTACTTGCTCGTGGTGAAACAGATGTATTTGCTGCATATTGGTAACTCAACTCTTTAGACGGCTGTAAAATTCTAGGCGAATTTGCATTTGCACCAGTCCATTGTTGTTCAAGCACATCTCTAATCTGTTTACCGGTTAAGCTCAAAGTCACAATCGAGTCACGTAAAGATTGAACTGCAAAAATATCACCAAACGTAATCTGGTTACTGCTGTTAATCAGTAGGTCAGCACGTACAAAGCCCGGGTGAATTAACGTAAAATCCGAACCTTGATTACTTGCTTGAAGAGCGGCAGCTTGCTGCGCATCGGCAATCATATTACCTAGTGGGCTTTCACCACTTTCGACTGGTGTATTGCTCACAACGGCAGTAGAAGTTCCAACAACACGTCCAGAAATTGTAGTTACTGCTTGTCGGTATTTATCTAAAATTGCTTCGATACTTGGCGTTTTACTAAATTTTTGATAGAGGTCTGTCAGACTTACAGTGGTTGTACCCGAAGTATAGGCCTCACTTTGAACCGGAATTTGTTTAGCATCCTTTTTAATGATATCGCCAGTTTTACCATCCAACTCCACCTTAATATCGGTAATAAGCGTGCCGTATTGGCCAGCTGAGGTTAGTAAAAACGGTTTAGCCGGATTCTTGGTTGCATAATCACAAATATAAGACTGATGTGTATGCCCCGAAACAACAATATCAACTGCCGGATTTAACCGATCTAAAATACCTAAAATTGGACCACTTAAGCCAT
>NZ_CP118893.1:0-65651 GCF_029025845.1 Acinetobacter sp. TAC-1 | reverse complement strand
AGGGAGATATATTAAGGAAAATGTTATAAATAGATATATTGACAATACTACTTAACGTCCACAAATGAAAGTATTTTTAATAAAAGAATTTGTCAACTTATGCACAGAATTTGTCAACTTAGAAACAGGAAAAAGTCAACTTATTGGTAGGAATATGTCAACTCAGAAACAGGAAAAAGTCAACTTATTGGTAGGAATTTGTCAACATATACTTCCTGTATCCCTTTGCTAGTCAAGCTTTGAGCAGAGATATAAATAATAAATTTAAATAAATATATATAAATTCAAAAAGACCATTCTTTTGTGGATAACTTTTTTTTAATTTTTTTTTCATGATAGTTGATTACTTCATAAATCACCGTTAAATTATACACAAACAAACTTACGTAACTTACATAAATTATGATTATCTTAGTTGGTGGTGAAAAAGGCGGTGCTGGTAAAAGCTGTTTAGCTCAAAATCTTGCAGTTTACTTACAACAAAGTCAAAGAGACGTCCTCTTATTAGATGCTGACCCTCAAGGAACAACAACAGATTGGGTCAAAGAAAGAGATGAAAACGATGAATTAAATAATATTCCATCAGTACAAGCATCAGGGAATATACGTTCAGTTTTAAAAGATTTAGATAAAAGATACCAAGATATTATCATTGATGCAGGTGGACAGGATTCTGAAGCATTACGTTCAGCAATGACTATAGCTACACATATGTTATTGCCGTTTAGACCCAAACGAAGAGATCTAAAAACTTTAGATCATATGGAACAAGTTTTAAAATTAGCAAAGACAGTAAATCCAAATCTGAAAGCTAGAGCAATTATTACTCAGTGTCCAACTCTTCCTTCTCAAGTTCAAAGAATTTTAGATGCAAAAGAGGCATGCAAATCATTTGGTATTGATGCATTGAATTCAATCACAACAAATCGAAATGTTTATGATGATGCAGATGAAAATGGGCTTTCGGTTTTTGAAGTAAATAGTGATCCTAAAGCGAAAGCTGAAATTGAAAGTATTGCAAGAGAGTTTTTAGGAGTATAACTATGGCTGGTTTAACTGGGCTAAACAAAAAACCTGAACCTACTGAACAAGATAAAATGTTAGATGCATTTATATCTGGTGCAGAAAAGAGGGTAAAGGCTTTAGAATCAAGTGAAAAAAAATTTATTCGTTACACTTTTTCTCTCAATGAAGATATTAGTAAACTAATTGATGAGCTGGTTGTAAAAGGGCAAAATGCAAGAATAAATCGTTCAAGTATTGTTCGAGCAGCTATAGAAAATTTATCGACATATAGTGCAGATGAATTAAAAGAAATATTAAATAAATAAATAAATTAAAAATATCCCACTTTTTTAAGGGGGATATTTTTTATCCAAGTTAAATTTACTGTAAGTCCCCGGTGAACCCTATAGATATTTTTAAATTCAGCTCAGGCTCTAGCAGTGTGGTGGTAATTTATCTATTTGAGTTATTTTATATGAAGGCGTCCTTTTCTGCACAGACACGGATCTAGGCTATTCAGCTTGGCTGACTGAATTGATGTCATGATGTTTGATGCACATTGTCAAATTCTTTATCAAGCGAAACTCTGAATCAATGCTTGTAATTGTTTCACTATGATGAGTTTGAGTCCAGTGAAATGTTGCTTGTTTCAACCGTAGAGCTTTGAATACCCAGTCCATCATGTATCAACACTTTCATACAATGACCACGCTTATTCCAAAACAAGATAACCTCAATGTTGCGATTTGACATGGTCAAAGGCTTTTAGGACATGAGAAAGAGCAGTATAAGTAACTGCTCGCATAGGCACTGTTGCAAATAGGCTGACATGATAAGCTAAATATCTTATTTATTTCGAGATACAGCAGATGAATCCCTTCCATGGTCGGCACTTTCAAGGTGAAATCATTCTTTGGGCTGTTCGTTGGTATTGTAAATATGGCATCAGCTATCGTGAACTTCAAGAAATGCTCGCTGAACGAGGTGTGAATGTTGACCACACCACAATTTATCGTTGGGTTCAGCGTTATGCTCCAGAAATGGAAAAACGCTTACGCTGGTATTGGCGTAATCCTACAGATTTACATTCATGGCATATGGATGAGACTTATATCAAAGTGAAGGGGCGATGGACTTACCTGTATCGTGCAGTTGATCAACGGGGTCATACGATTGACTTTTACCTTTCCGCTAGACGGAACAGTAAATCAGCCTATTGTTTTTTAGGAAAGATCTTCAATACGGTGAAAAAATGGCAAATTCCACGGGTCATCAATACAGATAAAGCAGCGACCTATGGCCATGCTTTATCACGGTTAAAGCGAGAAGGAAAATGTCCAGTAGATATTGAGCACAGGCAGATTAAGTATAAAAATAATGTCATTGAATGTGATCATGGTAAGTTAAAGCGGATCATCAGGGCCACATTAGGATTCAAATCTATGAAGACGGCTTATGCCACAATTAAAGGTATTGAAGTCATGCGTGCACTACGTAAAGGACAAGCATCGTCATTTTATTATGGTCAGCCTCAAGGTGAAGTGTGTCTAATCAACAGGGTTTTCGGTCTCTAAGCACTTTTAAAAAGGAACTTCATCGACTCAAATCTCTATTTGCAACAGTGCCAAATTTTTTTGCCTTTTAATCACGGTTTTTGAAATTAGCCAATAATAATCTCTACAGATGAAATAAATTTATTATAATCATCCTGATAACAAAAAGGATATACCTTGTGCGCCATTCTTATCATATTGAAAAACATTACATCGAACGTGCGGGATGGTTGCGTGCAGCTGTGCTGGGGGCAAATGACGGGATTATTTCAGTCACAAGTCTCGTGGTGGGAATCGCAGCCAGTGGAGCATCTACCCATACTGTACTGGTGACCTGTATCGCCGGATTAATATCTGGAGCTGCATCGATGGCTGCAGGTGAATACATTTCCGTTAAATCGCAACAAGACATTGAAAAGAATGATCTGCAGATGGAAGAACGTGAACTGCAACGCCATCCTGAACATGAATTAAATGAGCTAAAAAATATTTACATACAGCGTGGATTACAACCCGCTTTAGCGCAAGAAGTCGCGCAACAACTGACTGCACACAATGCTTTAGATGCACATGCGCGTGATGAAATTGGTATTTCAGATCATACTTCTGCCCAGCCGTTTCGTGCTGCCTTCTCTTCAGCCATTGCATTTACTGTAGGCTCATTATTTCCTTTAATTTCAATTATGCTTCTGCCTGAGCGATACTTAGAGAAAGGCGTCATGCTGATTGGGGTATTAAGTCTCGGAATTATGGGTGCCTTGGCCAGTTATGCGGGCGGCGCCAGTATTTGGAGAGGTTCGATTCGGGTAATGATTTGGGGTATTATTGCCATGTTATTCAGTGCTTGGATTGGATCATTATTTAATGTTGCGGTGGCATAAGATCCTTTTTTGTATAATCCAAATATTCCCACTCCATGAGGAGTATAGATAATAAGTCTATAGAAATACCTGACCTATCTGACATGCTTTATATCAATAAAGCATGTTGTTCTAGGTGAACAATATGCCTATTTTCTATAGTTATAGATCTAAATCATTTCATTTTTTTAAAAAGCATACTTTTTAATACATTATCTTTGAAAATAAAATGGTGGATTAATGCAGCACAAGCATGTAAACCTACGACTGTAATAAAGAAGTTACCTAAAAATTGATGCATCTGACCAATATATTTAACCTCTCTAACACTGCTCAAAAGTGGCAAATTTAAAGAGAATACTTGGAAGTTATCAGTGAAACTCGATAATGCAAGCCAGCCCGCTATTGGAACGACACATAAACTTACGTAAAGCGTAAATCTGACAATTTTAAATAATTTTATTTGATACGGATTAATGATCTCATTTTGAGGAATACTTCTTTTATAGAGAAAAACAACACTCAACCGCACGAAAAATAGAATAAATATTGAAATTCCACCTATAACATGAATCTGGCCCTGCAAACCTGTTCTTGTTGGATCTCCACTCGTCAAATATACAATTACAACTAAAACAAAGGTAATCCAGTGCATTATTATCATAGGTTTAGGATAATTATTGTTCATATTTTTTTCCTGAATTTTAAATATTGATGTGTGTTGATAAAAACGGAGGCTTTCGCTTGGGAGGATTCTAGACAGCCAACCTGTAAAAGTCCTCTGCCATTTGATTTGGTGTCTTAAAATCCAATCCTTTTTGGATTCTTTGCTGATTATAAAATAGCTCTATGTATTTTGTAATATCTGCTTTCGCTTTTTCCCTCGTTTCATAAGTACGATGGTGTATAAGTTCATTCTTTAATATGCCCCAGAAGCTTTCAATTGGTGCATTATCAAAGCAGTCTCCACGCTTACTCATTGAACCTTGAAAATCATATTTTTCAATCATATTTCGATATACATGACTGCAATATTGACTGCCTCTGTCTGAGTGAACAATTAAGCCTTGTGGCGGTTTTTGATTCCGAATAGCCATTTTAAGAGCATCACAGACCAACTGTGCTGTCATACGTTCATTTAGACTATAGCCAACAACCTGCTTTGTATAAAGATCCTTTGAAGCAGCCAGATATAGCCATCCTTCGTTTGTCCAAATGTAGGTAATGTCACTTACCCACGCGTGGTTTGGAGTGCTCACGTTAAATTTTTGCTCTAATAAGTTTTTGTAGACGGGACGGTTGTGATCACTGTTTGTTGTTCTTTTAAAGCGCTTATGGCGCTTGCAAAAGAGTTTATTGACCTTCTTTATTGTACGTACTGCATATTGGCTAATTTGAACACCTTGAGCGTGTAAATGCTTACTCAGGCGAATATAGCCATAGCTTTCATTGGTCTCCTGATGTGCTATTTTCACCATGATAGTCTGCTGATTTCTTCGAATTTGTTTTTGGCTTAAGCCACTTTTCAACCACTCATAAAATCTTGATACTGAAACTTTTAACAGCTTCGCCATCATGGTGATTGGGTATGTATCTTTATACTGTTTCATGCAGGCGTACCTCACTGACTTTCTTTGGCAAAGTACGCTACTGCTTTTTTTAAGAATTCTCTTTGACAATAGTTCTTTTCTTAAGACACTATCAATTAATAAGTTTCATGATCTAAAAGTTATTATATTACATGTATCTATTATAGTTATAGTCATCTTGTTTTTAGAAGATATTGTTGTTTTTGGTGGAACTTTAGCCAACTTATATGCTGGTATTTCTTCTAGCCTAGTCATATTAGCAATAATTTTTACTTGTAAGCTATTAGATAATGATCATCACAAAGACGATGAATAACTTAAATCGCAAGGACTCATTTATAATTACTCTTTTATTTGAGCATTTAATTGAAGTTAAGATTAGAGGGCACTGTTGCAAATAGAGATTTGAGTCGATGATGTTCCCTTTAAAAAGGGCACTGTTGCAAATAACCACGAATGGTAAGCTGAAGACTGTTTTAGCTAAAGGTGCAGCATATGAATCCTTTCCATGGTCGGCATTTTCAGGGCGAAATCATTCTTTGGGCTGTGCGCTGGTATTGTAAATATGGCATTAGCTATCGTGAACTGCAGGAAATGCTGGCCGAACGGGGTGTGAATGTTGATCACACGACTATTTACCGTTGGGTTCAACGTTATGCTCCTGAAATAGAAAAACGTTTACGCTGGTATTGGCGTAATCCTACAGATCTGAGCTCGTGGCATATTGATGAAACCTATGTAAAAGTGAATGGACGATGGTCTTATCTGTATCGTGCAGTCGATCAACGTGGCGATACCATTGATTTTTATCTTTCTTCTAGACGTAATACCAAATCAGCATATTGTTTTCTTGGAAAAATTTTAAATAATGTGAAGAAGTGGCAAATTCCACAAGTGATCAACACGGATAAAGCACCCACATATGGACGTGCTTTATCACGGTTAAAACGGGAAGGTAAATGTCCACCAGACCTTGAGCACAGGCAGATTAAGTATAAAAATAACGTGATTGAATGTGATCATGGCAAGCTAAAGCGGATCATCAGGGCCACATTAGGATTCAAATCTATGAAGACGGCTTATGCCACAATTAAAGGTATTGAAGTCATGCGTGCACTACGTAAAGGACAAGCATCGTCATTTTATTATGGTCAGCCTCAGGGTGAAGTGTGTCTAATCAACAGGGTTTTCGGTCTCTAAGTACTTTTTAAAGGGAACATCATCGACTCAAATCTCTATTTGCAACAGTGCCACTTCACAGTAGGTCTTGAATACAACTTCTAAGTTCGACATTGAAATACAAGCTGAATTTTAGCCAATTTCACTAGAACTGACTTGAAAAATAATGAGATAAAACCTAGCCTGAGTATATTCGGTTGGGTTTTTCTTATGTGTATTTTTTAGCGAATTGCAAAGAAATTAAATTGGTCAGATCATCGTTATCTTATTGTTATCATATGGACTGGTATTTATATAAAATCAGGCATTTAGTTGAAAATATGTTTTGTAGATTAAAACAATTTAGAGGGATAGCTACTCGATATGACAAGCTCAAAAGAAATTATCAAAGTGCTGTTGCCTTAGCCTGTATATTTTTATGGCTACCTTTATAGGTTTAATTATGAACAGTAAATGTCAACAGACCCTAATTGAATCTGAAAAAGATTATCCTTCTACTTGGGCAGCAATCACAGCTATTGATCCTAAAATCGGTTGTACTCCTGAAACATTGCGTGTTTGGTATCAAAAATATTTAGATCAACAAAATCCTGTCAAAATACAACAGATATCTGATCAAGAAAAAATGAAGGGTAATCCCCCCTAAAATACTAGCTCTTTAAAAGAGGCAGTATTATGCTTTTACAACATGGTGTTTAACTTGAGAAACTGAATTTAAAACAATCTACTGTAACTCTTCCAGACAGATATGAAATTAATCCACCCCTAGCCCCTTAAACACAGCATCTACCGGATCTGCATAAAAGCTGGTCTGGAACTTGGTAAACAGTTCCACAGGAATCGTTGGGATATCTGCCGCACTACTCATTGGCAAAGCAACCTTCTTGGCACCCGCATCAAAAGCAACTTGCAGACATTCGGCAATACTTTCCACCGGTGTCACTGAACCACCCAAGCTCATATCACCCAGTACCACCATCTGACTTTGAACCGATCGTCCTAAGAGGCCAGAAGCGAAAGCCACTAAACTTGGCAGAGCAAGATGGCTGAGCGGGCCGGTATTCTGTAATTCCACCACATGTAAATGGAAATCATGTTCCAGCACCTTACTCCCCCCCGAGATCCGGGATGCATTGGCCTTGAAGTAATCAAAAGCAATCTTGACCTGCTCTTTGGCACTACTTGAATTCCATAAGCCAGATGTCGCCAATTTTCCTGAACCTTTAGTGACTTGAAGTTCTAAGCGGTATAAGCCTGGCATGCCCTTATTACTGAGGCCAATGGTATACAGGAAGCCTGGTTTAGCAGGACCTTCGGGAATAAGTCCACCTCCACCCTGCTCTTTGACTGAGACAAAATGTTCTTCTCCAGAAAATCTGACCAGATATAACTGTCCAGGTATTGAGCCTGAGAGATATAGGCCTCTCTCATCACCGTTTCCATAAACTCAATCAGTAAAAGGTTCCGTTCTAAAGCCCCACAAAAAGCCACCTGGGTCGCCAGCTCATCATCGCCATCACGCAAAGCTTTCCAGAAATCAGGTTCTAAACGCTCCAGGCGCTTGCGAATAGCGGTGGCATTGCGTTGCGCCGAAGCCGCAGTTCTTTTTTGCAGAATATTGTCAATCTGAATGGCCTGATGCCATTGTTCTGGAGTCGCTTCTCGTAATAACAGATCCGCGATCAGCCGGCTTTCACGCACCATCAGGGAGCCACCAATCAGGTCACTGTCATAATGAAATTGTTCTAACATGGCCAATCTCCTATGAGGCCTGATCAAACAGGTAAGACGACAGCTTTTCGATATCTGAGCGTTGTAGTACCAAGGGATATTTCAAGGCATCATCCGCCTCAGCCAGCGTGATCGCGGCCTGATAGCGCTGCAAGGTATAGTGAGCCAGGGCTTTTTTCACCGGAATCTGTAATCTGCCATCAGGCATGCCGAAGTCTTTTTCGACCAGCGCTTTTTGAGCTTCATTCAATTTTGGATTCGGGATCAGCGTCAGTACAATTTCTTCATGCCATTGCTGATCCTGAGCAGGGTCTACTGACTCAATCGCCACCACAACAGGTGTGCGATCAATTCTGGAGAGTAAAAAGTCCTTAAACTGCTTGCTCTGATGGCAATAGGCACGGACATGCCAGCGAAAACCGGTATACACCAGGGTATGTGGGGAAATCATGCGTTCATGCCACTGCGGATTCTGCATGGAGGCATAAATAATTTTGAGACAGCTTTGTGTTCGACAGGCACGCAACACTTCCCTGATGACTTCAGGACGCACACTGCGATCAGGTAATTGAACTGCTGCAAGATTCGGTTCTGGCATCGCAATCAGGGCATGCGATTCACTGACCAAGCCCGAGAGCATATTGAGATATTCATTGATATGCGCTGTAGTCAGTACAGGCTGGAAGCTGGCTTTAGGCACATAACCCTTGACTGAGGGATCATGAATCAAGGTATCGGGGTTATACAGCGTATTATAGCGCTTGATATCCGCAGAAGCCTGTTGTCGACTCAGTCCAAACCAGCTCATCAAACGATTGGTAACCAAACGACCTTCCCAATATGCAAGGAGCTCGATCGCCCGCATCCTAAGAAGCACCTCATGCTTATCTGTCGTCATATACCAATCAGTCAATAAATAGCAGTTTTAAGATTACCCTACAGCAAATATACAGTAAAGATTTTTGACGGTATTTAAAGGTAGTATTGCAATCATCAGATAAAAAATATACTAGTATCCTGATGATAGCCGTCAAAGTACGATCTCTAGCAGATCATGGATCCTGGTATAGCGCGTGAATTGAGCTAAGTTTTAGAATGAGAGCAATATGGGTTTTAGATTTCGTAAAAGTATTAAATTATTCCCGGGTTTTAAAATTAATCTGACCCATAAAGGCATCAGCAGTGCCAGCATTGGCAAACCTGGTGCTTCTCTAAATATTGGGAAAAAAGGTACGCGAACCAGTGTCGGCATTCCAGGTACGGGACTATCTTACTCTAAACACCAACCTTACTCTAAAAAGACCCGTGTTCCACAACCGACATCGCTAGAACACACGGAATATAATCCTCAGAATTTAGAACAACCGAAGACAAAGATCTGGCCTTGGATTATTTTTGGAATATTGTGTTTTATGGTGGGTGCCGTCATTTTTTAGCAAGAACCGCATTGTATTTTAATCAAAAAAAATGCCCAGATGGATGAATGGGCAAACTAAGGAATTAATATCCTTCAGAAACTCCAGCGCAATTCTCGCTACTTTCAGTAAGCGACTCTGGCTCAATCATGAGGGTCTGACTCAATCGAATCGAGGTAAATCGATCCATCACAATTGGAGCAGAAATTATGCTTGAATACATTCTTGGATGATGCTGAAAAGTCTTTGAGTTTTAATCAATAAATAAGAGTATTCATGTCTACCCTCAACTTTACTTATTTTCAGATAGCAACCAATCGAGAGCACTCATTTTTACAATACCATTATAATTTGCTTCAGCCCCTATCGTGTCTAAGGTAAGTAAATATTTGGGATACGAATCAGAAATTTTCTGTAATGGACGTAACTCTCGGCTGAGTGTCTCCTCATTGAGCGTTTCTAATGCCACCTGATAATAAGTTAAATTCTGTAAAGTATCGACAGCAACAAAATCAATTTCATATTCATCAACCCGCCCTACATAGACCGTATAACCTCGTCTGACAAGCTCAAGATAAATCACATTTTCTAAGATATGACCTTGATCAGCATTAGCATCAGGCAACATAATCCGGCGCAATCCGACATCAACTAAATAGTATTTTTCAGAGGATTGTAATAACTCACGCCCGCGTACTTTAAATTGTGCGGCACTATAAAATAACAAACTGTCCTGTAAGCCCTGAATATAGCGTTTTACTGTTTCAAATGAGATTTTAACCCCGCTTGAAACAAAGGTATTTTTAATTTTATTGATGGAAATGGGTGAGCCTGTCACGCTTGCCAAATATCTTGCGACACGCTCGAGAGAGTTAATATCAGCAGTATTCAAACGAGGAATAACATCTTTAAACATTACACTGGCATAGACCGCTTGCAAGTAATCATAGGTTTCCTGCTGACTAGTCATGGCAAGCGTATAGGGGAAACTACTGTGCGTGTACATGGCATACAAATCACGATTGGATAATTGTTGGATGATCGGATTATTTTCAATATGCCACTGTTTAAACTCTTGGAATGACAAGGGTAAAACATGTTGCTCGATATAGCGTCCTGTGAGTAACGTCGCAAGTTCTCCACTTAGAAAGAATGCATTTGAACCTGTAATATATAAATCGATATAATCCCGAACATATAAAGAGTCGACTACTTTCTCAAAATTTGTAACATGTTGTATTTCATCTAAAAAAACATAGTTTTTTTTACTTTTATCAACTTTGGACAATACATAATCATGTAGTTTACGGTAATCGGTGAGTTCTTCAAATTCCATAAATTCGAAGTTGATGGCAATGATGTTTTCGGCTTGTACACCCTGTGCTTTTAGGTCTTGTTGAAACATCGCCAATAAGGTGGATTTTCCAGAGCGACGCACACCTGAAAGTACTTTAATGACATCACGGTCTTGCCATGTATTCAGAAATTTTAAGTAGCCATCACGTCGAATATTAGCGCTTCTCATTATTTACACTTAGAATCTAAAGTTTTAATAAATTCTATCAAATTTTAGAATGTATATGTAAATATATTTAGTTTTAAGAAAAGTTTAAAGGTTAAGTGAAACATTCAAAGCTACTGTAGAAGCATGTAAACATGCAGATCTGATCAAAATCCAAATTCTGTCTTTTTGATTATTTTCCATGTCATGTTATTTCATTGATGCTACGAGTTAACTGCTATATAAATTAAGTGAAAAGTAAATGGAACTAAGATGTTAACTAGAGTGGAACTCATTTTTGTTGTGCTGATGGTCTCAGCCTTAATCCTAATTGCTTATGAAATGCTAAAAGGTTTATTTTAGAGCATCTATACAATTTTTGATCAAAAAAAAAGCCCACAGAGGGAATCTATGGGCGAAACTAAGGACCTTGACGGTCATTCAGAAACTACAGCTAGTTTCTGGTTGTGATTCTGGACTGAATTAAAAATAACCACATTGGCTGAATGTATCAAAAGTTAAATCATGTGATTAATCATTGATACATCTGCAAAAATGAGCTCATCGCTCTGTTGATTAATACAGTAATTCACCAAACAAATCCGCTCTAATCTCTTCCAGACTCAGATCTGATTTCATTCTATTACAGATGGGATGAACCAGCAGACCATTCTCTAGAACACCTTGCCCACCTACGGCTTTGGCAATCCGATGATCCGATTCAGTAGAATCAAGATAGATCAATCCATCACAAATGAGGCAAAAGTTATGATTACCCACCAGAAAATTGTGCTTAAGCAGACTCTTGGTTAATGCCGAAAAGGGGTCGTCTCAGGAAACGGAAAATATAGCACGCTAAGGATTTTCACTCCGACTTCTTTTAACGATATCCAACACGGTATTTTTGCTTAGATTGACCAGCCGACCGACTTGTCGATAAGAGTGTCCAGCAGACACCAACTCCAACACTTTAGGTGCCAGACGATCTGACTTGGTACGTTGACCAGGACGACGACCAAACACAACGCCCCGCGCTTGTGCCGCTGCTACACCAGAGCGCACACGTTCACGTAGTAAATCTCCCTCAAACTCTGCTAATGCAGACATCACAGAAGCCATGAGCTTTCCCTGAGATGTGGAAAGGTCAAACTGCAAACCTGTTTGTGCCACCAGAGATACCCCGAAATGCCCAAGATCTTGTAATGACTGTACGAGATCCACGGTGCTTCTGCCCCAGCGTGTCAATTCCGTCACCAAGATGGCATCGATTTCACGAGATTGCGCCATGGTCATCAAGTATTTTCTTTGCAATCTCTCATCCTTACTGCCTGATGCAGTTTCTTTCCAAACACCGACAACATCGTAGCCGCAACGATTGGCGTAGGCACGTAGGTCATATTCCTGTCGTTCGCAGGACTGATCGTTCGTTGATACTCGGCAATAAATGGCCGCATTCTGTCCCAATTGAACCTCCTTGCGAAATTGCAGCGCAAAGCTAAGCGTGGCGGTACAAAATAATGTACCTTTAATAGTTTAGTTTATTTGGGACTAATGAGCCATGCCGCGCCATTCTATTTTGTCGTCCACGGAATTGGGAAGCCTGTTCGAAATTCCAGATGATAGAGCTTTTATGCTTCAGCATTACACTCTGAGTGATTCTGATAAATCCATAGTCCATCAACATCGAGGGGCATCCAACAAGCTAGGCTTTGCAATTCAACTTTGCTACATGCGTTACCCTGGAGTGATATTGGGTATTAACGACGAACCATTCAAACCCTTACTTTTCATGATGGCTGCTCAACTTAGTATATCAGTGGACTGCTGGAATGATTATGGTCAGCGCGAGCAAACAAGACGAGAACATATTGCCGAATTGAAAAAAGTTTTTGGGTTCAAACTATTCACCTTGAGTGACTATCGGCAATCGGTCAATATGATGGTGGATTTGTCCCTTCAGACAGATAAAGGTCTTATTTTAGCCACAACTCTCGTTGAAAATTTACGACAAAAATCAGTCCTTTTGCCAGCTATAAATGCAATTGATAGTATTTGCGCAGAAGCAATCACATCTGCCAACCGCATAATTTATACTGCTTTGACGAGCTCACTTTCAGAAACTCATCGTCAAAATATAGATGCTTTGCTGAACCGTAAAGAGGGCAGCAAACTGACAATATTGGGGTGGCTTAGACAGTCACCAGCTAAACCAAACTCAAAGTACATGCTTGAGCACATTGAGCGGCTGAAGTGCTTACAAGCCATCGATCTACCTGAAGACATTGGAAAACACGTTCATCAAAATCGCTTACTGAAAATTGCTCGCGAAGGTGGGCAAATGACTCCTGCTGATTTGGCCAGATTTGAATCTCAACGTCGATATGCCACTTTGGTAGCAATCGTTGTGGAGAGTATGGCCACGATCACCGACGAAATTATTGACCTGCATGATCGCATTATTGGAAAGCTATTTGCTATCGCAAAAAATAAACACCAGCAACAATTTCAATCATCAGGTAAAGCGATCAACGACAAAGTGCGTTTGTATGGGCTTATCGGGAAAGCCTTGCTAGATGCCAAGCAAAATGGCAGTGATCCGTTTGCCGCCATCGAAACTGTTATTTCATGGGATGCTTTTGCAGCAAGTATTACTGAGGCAGAAAAACTGGCGCAACCCGAAGACTTTGATTTTTTACCACGAATTGGCGAGAGCTATGCAACTTTACGCCGTTACGCGCCAGAACTTCTTGCCATACTTAAATTGCGTGCTGCCCCAGCAGCAAAAGATATGCTTGCCGCTGTAGAGTTGCTCCGCAGCATGAATGTTGATAATACACGAAAAATCCCCTCTAATGCTCCAATAGCGTTTATCAAAAAACGGTGGGCAAGACTAGTCTTTACCGATGATGGTATTGATCGCCGCTATTACGAAATATGTGTGTTATCTGAACTTAAAAACTCGCTACGGGCTGGGGATCTCTGGGTACAAGGCTCTCGCCAATTCAAAGACTTCGATGAGTATTTAGTGACTGCTGATAAATTTAATCAGCTAAAACAGTCCAATGAGTTACCTCTAACCATTACTACTGATTGTGATCTATATTTGCAAAGTCGCCTTTCACTATTGGAGCAGAAATTAGCAATCATTAATCGCATGGCAGCGACCAACGATTTGCCTGATGCGATGATCAATCAATCTGGTCTAAAAATAACACCTCTCGATGCCGTGGCTCCTGATACAGCCCAAACTTTAATTGACCAAACAGCAATGCTGTTACCACATATCAAGATCACCGAATTATTAATGGAGGTCGATGAATGGACAGGCTTTACTCGACACTTCACTCATTTGAAAACGGATGACACTGCGAAGGATAAAGCGTTATTGCTCACGACCATACTGGCTGATGCAATTAATTTAGGGCTGACGAAAATGGCCGAATCATGTCCTGGTACAACTTATGCCAAACTCTCATGGCTACAGGCTTGGCATATCCGTGATGAAACTTATTCAACGGCATTGGCCGAATTGGTGAATGCTCAATTGAAACAACCTTTCGCTGAAAACTGGGGAGATGGCACTACCTCCTCATCAGATGGCCAACGCTTCCGCGCAGGTGGCAGAGCTGAAAGTACAGGACATATCAATCCAAAATATGGCGCAGAGCCTGGAAGGTTATTTTATACACACATTTCTGATCAATACGCACCATTTAGCAGTAAGCTGATCAATGTGGGCGTTCGTGATTCAACCTATGTTCTTGATGGGCTGCTGTATCACGAGTCTGATTTACGCATCGAGGAACACTACACCGATACGGCTGGATTCACCGACCATGTTTTTGCACTCATGCACATGCTAGGGTTTCGATTTGCACCACGAATTCGTGATCTGGGCGATACGAAACTCTATATTCCAAAGTCAGACATAGACTATGCCGCACTTAAACCCATGATTGGCGGCACACTGAATATCAAACAGATTCGTACTCATTGGGACGATATTTTGCGTCTGGCCGCATCAATCAAGCAAGGGACTGTCACAGCGTCGCTAATGCTACGTAAACTCGGTAGTTATCCACGACAGAATGGTTTGGCATTGGCATTACGAGAGCTGGGGCGTATTGAGCGCACACTGTTTATCTTGGATTGGTTGCAAAGCGTAGAACTACGCCGTCGGGTTCAAGCTGGATTAAATAAAGGTGAAGCCCGTAATGCATTAGCGCGCGCCGTTTTCTTTTATCGATTGGGTGAGATTCGAGATCGAAGCTTTGAGCAACAGCGTTATCGAGCCAGTGGCTTGAATCTAGTGACCGCCGCCATTGTATTGTGGAACACGGTTTATTTAGAGAGAGCGACTAACGCCCTACGAGGGCATGGTCGCACAGTCGATGATACCTTGCTGCAATATCTGTCACCGCTGGGGTGGGAGCACATCAATTTAACTGGGGATTATCTATGGCGAAGCAAAGCCAAGATAGGTGGTGGAAAATTTAGGCCATTGCGCGCAATTGAAAAACCTTAGCGTGCTATATTTTCCGTTTCCTGAGACGACCCCTATCATTACGACGAACTTGAGCTTCTCGGAATGGAGCAATGTATTTGGTGATGCTAAGTTGACGACTGCACTGCTGGATCGACTGACTCATCATTGCCATATCATCGAAACGGGTAATGAATCCTATCGTTTTAAGCAAAGCACGGAGGAAGCCAAGCAGCGTATAAAGAAACGAGAAGCAGAGAAAGGAGAGTTATTTTAACCGTCGATCAGTGAAGAAAAAGCAACAGCAATTGATCGATTTATCCACAGCAGTGTAGTACGCTACATTGCTTAAATGCCTGGTCAATATTCAACGAGCATCGCTGGTCAATATTAAGTGAGCGTCAACAATCTTGGGCATTTCGGGGTATCTCTGGTGGCACAAACAGGTTTGCAGTTTGACCTTTCCACATCTCAGGGAAAGCTCATGGCTTCTGTGATGTCTGCATTAGCAGAGTTTGAGGGAGATTTACTACGTGAACGTGTGCGCTCTGGTGTAGCAGCGGCACAAGCGCGGGGCGTTGTGTTTGGTCGTCGTCCTGGTCAACGTACCAAGTCAGATCGTCTGGCACCTAAAGTGTTGGAGTTGGTGTCTGCTGGACACTCTTATCGACAAGTCGGTCGGCTGGTCAATCTAAGCAAAAATACCGTGTTGGATATCGTTAAAAGAAGTCGGAGTGAAAATCCTTAGCGTGCTATATTTTCCGTTTCCTGAGACGACCCCTAACTGAAGACATTGACGGTGGATGGGCTGCAATGGGAATTAAAACCTCTACAGAGTTCACAGCGGGTTGCAAGCGTTGGGTTGAGTTGAGGTTATCGGATTGGAAGTGGAGGGCTGCCATATGATTGCCATCTCTGACATAGCGTTTTAAGGTATTTTTCTAGGGCGTATTGATGTTTCAACGTATTAACAATCATACGAACAACCTCATTCTCTCAGGTCATTTTCTTCTTGCCGATGGGTGATTTTTCGCCGATAAGCACTTGGTGATACACCAAACCAGCGTTTAAACGCGCGCCGAAAATTAGCAGAGTCGTGGTAATTCAGTAAGCTGGCAATTGCCTCGACCGATATTTGAGGGTCATGTAAATAACTACTGGCTTTCTCAGATAAAATCCGATCTCGAATCAGCCGGTAACTCGTGTTCTCTTTGACCAGACGTCTGGCCAGCGTACGCTTATTCATAAACAAGGCTGCAGCCAGATCCTCTTCACTCAGTTGCCCGAGCGGATAGGACAGCATGGCTTTTTGCACTTGGTAGGTGGTGCTGTGTTGTTGGGTCTTGAGCCGGTTGAGGATCATTTCGCATTGTTGCATCGCCAGCAGATAGCTATCGTGCTGCGCGGATGCATTGGCAATCAAGCACAACTCGGTCGGCACTCGGATCGACAGTTGTGGCTGATCAAACTGATAGGTACCGGCAAGATAATCCGCGTAACAGGCATGATGATCGGGGGCGGGATGGCTAAACTGAATCACCGCCTCGGTCAGCGGTCGTCCAACAATAAATTCGGCACATTCCGAAAAAATCACCGCAACAGTTTCGGACAGTAGCCGATGTACTGCATGACTCAAGGTCTGCTCAAAGAAAATCAAGCAGGTCGTCCACTCAGCATTGGTGTGTGTTTCGAGCCTAATCAAACTCATACGGGTCGGCAAAAAAGTTTGAAACGCTTGTAACACGGCCAATAAGTTCGGGCTGCTATTGATTAAAAAGCCCATCGAGCCATGTGTTGACGGCGTGAGCCGCTGCCCTAAACGCAAGCCAAACTGATCGGATGCGGACAACTCCAAGCTATTTTGTAAGATTTGAATCTGTTGGCTGGCCGTGATCATCGTGTCGTCACGCATCAGTTGTTCAGCGGTCAGCGTGGTGAATTTTAATAGTTTAGGTAGGTCACGCGCCTGCAAGTCCAGCTCTCGGCCAATCAGACGGGTATAGCTACAGGGGATATTAGCAGATTCACTTGTACTGGCGAGACCAGTCAGCAGACTTGGATGCAACATGGCTCAAACACCTCAATAACAGACCAGTATGAAAGAACATCGACTAGAAAAATGCAATCGACGATGGGGCTACAGCGCCATAATCGTCTTTTAATGACCCTATATTGTCAACAAGAGACCTGTAAGCAGTATGGATACATGTCTATTATGAGTAAAGAGGGATGGCTATTTTCATCGGCGTCACCAGCAACCGTATACCACACAGGAGTAGTAATAATGGGTCAAATTACATTGATCGAGTATGACGGTACCGCCACCGTACTTGACATCGAAGCGGGCAAGTCGCTGATGCAACTGGCTATCGATCACGGCGTATCCGGCATTGATGGAGATTGCGGTGGCGAATGTGCTTGTGGAACCTGTCATGTGATCGTTGACGGTGCTTGGCTGGCGGCGACAGGACAGCCCAATGACGAAGAGGCGCGCATGCTAGAGATGGTACCAGAAGGTACGGCGTCGTCTCGTTTGGCGTGCCAGATTCAATTGTCCGATGCAATGGATGGCATGGTGGTGCATTTGCCTGAGTTTCAAATGTAGTGACGGCAGATTTCAACAGCTGTTAAGCATCATCATTGAGGAATGAATCATGAAAAACATGCAAGCCACACTAAACCAAATTTCAGCCCTGCTGCCGATACCCATGCATTTACAAGTGAAAGGCATGCAGGTGTTCCAAAAGGTCAAGCAACGGGTGACACAGGCGCAACCGTTCCCTGATTTTGTAGAAAAGCCAATCCCCGATGTTGCCACGCTCAAGCTCGAAGACATCGATATGAGCAATCCGTTTTTATATCGACAGCATCAATGGCAGTCATACTTTAAGCGGCTACGCGACGAGCGTCCTGTTCATTACCAAAAAAGCAGTCCATTCGGTGCATTTTGGTCGATTACCCGTTATGACGATATTGTGTTCGTGGACAAATCCCACGAGCTGTTTTCGGCGGAACCGGTGATTGTGATTGGCAAGCCGCCCGCCGGACTGGATGTGGAAATGTTTATTGCAATGGATCCGCCTAAGCACGATGTGCAGCGTCAAGCGGTACAAGGTGTGGTCGCACCGAAAAATTTAAAAGAAATGGAAGGGCTGATCCGCAGTCGGGTACAAGAGATTTTGGATGATTTGCCGCTCGATACGCCGTTTGATTGGGTGGAGCGGGTGTCCAAAGAAATCACCGCACGCATGCTGGCGACCTTGTTAGATTTTCCGTATGAACAGCGGCACAAGCTGGTGTACTGGTCTGATACGTTGGCGGGCAGCGCAGAAGCCACGGGCGGTGAGATTAGCGACAACGATGTGCTTTTTAATGCCGCCGCTGATATGGCCAAGCAGTTTGCCGCGCTGTGGCATGCCAAGGCGGCTCAGCAAGCGGCAGGTGAGCCGATGGGATTTGATTTGATTAGCTTAATGCTGAGCAATGACGATACCAAGGATTTGATTCACCGTCCGATGGAGTTTTTGGGCAATTTGGCCTTGCTGATTGTCGGTGGGAATGACACCACGCGGAACTCCATGACCGGCGGGGTATATGCGCTGAACCTGTTTCCTGAGCAGTTTGTCAAACTGAAAAACCAACCGAGCCTGATTCCAAATATGGTGTCCGAGATCATTCGCTGGCAGACCCCACTGGCGTATATGCGTCGCATCGCCAAGCAAGACATCGAGATGCACGGCCAAACCATCCGTAAGGGCGACAAGATCTTAATGTGGTATGCCTCGGGCAATCGTGACGAGCGGGTGATTGAACAGCCAGATGCGTTTTTGATTGATCGTAAAGGTGCACGCAATCATTTGTCATTTGGCTTTGGTGTGCATCGCTGTATGGGCAATCGCTTGGCCGAGATGCAGTTGCGGATTCTGTGGGAGGAGTTATTGCTTCGCTTCGACAATATTGAGGTATTGGGTGAGCCAGAGTTGGTGCAGTCTAACTTTGTGCGCGGCTATGCCAAGATGATGGTCAAACTGACTGCCAAAGCGTAGGTATCAAAATAGGCGACAGAGGCATTTTGCAACTGTCGTCGGCAACAATTGATGCTGTGCATCAACCATGAACTGAGTGAATTCATATGCAAACAATCGTCATCATTGGCGCAAGTCATGCTGCGGCGCAGTTGGCGGCAAGTCTGCGGCCAGATGGCTGGCAGGGCGAGATTGTGGTGATCGGCGATGAGCCGTATTTGCCGTATCATCGACCGCCGTTGTCCAAGACCTTTTTATGCGGTGCACAACTGGTCGATGAGTTATTGATTCGGCCAGCCGCTTTTTATCAAAAAAATCAGATCGAATTTCGGCACGGGCGGGTGGTTGCGATTGATCGGGCAGCGCGCAGCGTGACACTACAAGATGGCAGTACGCTTGCGTATGACCAGTTGGCGCTGTGTACCGGTGCACGAGTCAGGACGGTGTCGCTGGCTGGGTCTGATTTGGCAGGTGTGCATTATCTTAGAAATATCAGCGATGTACAGGCTATCCAGCCATTTGTACAACCCAACGGCAAAGCAGTGGTGATCGGTGGTGGCTATATCGGTCTTGAAACAGCCGCCGCATTGACCGAGCAGGGCATGCAGGTGGTGGTCTTGGAAGCCGCCGAGCGGATTTTGCAGCGGGTAACTGCACCGGAAGTGTCGGACTTTTATACGCGGATTCATCGCGAACAGGGTGTGACGATTCATACCGGTGTGTCGGTCACGGCGATCACGGGTGAGGGGCGGGCGCAAGCGGTGCTGTGTGCCGATGGTTCGATGTTCGATGCAGATCTGGTGATCATCGGGGTCGGGGTTGTACCGAATATCGAGTTGGCGCTGGACGCGGGCTTGCAGGTGGACAATGGTATTGTGATTGATGAGTATTGCCGTACCAGTGCGCCAGAGATTGTGGCCATCGGGGATTGTGCCAATGCGTTTAATCCGATTTATCAGCGGCGGATGCGCTTGGAGTCGGTACCAAACGCCAATGAACAGGCCAAAATTGCCTCGGCGACCTTGTGTGGCTTACAGCGGACCTCGAAGAGTTTGCCTTGGTTTTGGTCAGATCAGTATGATCTAAAGTTGCAGATTGCGGGACTCAGTCAGGGGTATGATCAGATCGTGATTCGGGGTGATGTGCAGCAAAGGCGTAGCTTTGCAGCGTTTTATTTGCAGGCGGGTCGCCTGATTGCGGCGGATTGTGTGAATCGTCCGCAGGAGTTTATGCTAAGCAAAAAGCTGATCACGGCTGGTACGGCGGTCGATCCACTGCGGTTGGCGGATGAGTCGATTGCGGTACAGGCGTTGATGGGGTAGCTTAAAACTACATCAGGCTAGATTTGCATTACGCTGATTCAGATGTTAATCAGAATGGCATCGATAGATACCTGTGAGAGCAAGTCAGGTGCAGCTTTGGCTTTGTGTAATTCACCACCCGTGATCGCAAACACGATGGGTAATCCATACCCATCTACGGCAAGATGGATCTTACTTGTCTTGCTACCTCGACTTAAGCCAATCGCCTCCTGATCGTGAGTTGCAGCACGTGCATTATGTTGATGTGCCTTGACGTAATTGCTATCCATAACCCCTACTCTATATCAGAGTCAGTAGATAAAACCCTGAGTATGCTTTGGAAAAAACCTTTTGCTGACCAGTCGTTGTATCTTTTGTAGAGATTAGGCTGCTGACCAAACTCAGTCAGGAGGTAGGTCTAGCCATGGACATTTCACCCACATTCTGTAGAGCATGGCTTCTACGGTGAGCCGTAAATTTGGTTTGTGATCAATGTCCTGTTGCTTGAGCATAGGAGAAATCTTTGCTCAATGTTGGTCGTTCAGCATAAAGCGTGGCATGGTGGACTCGGATGGGGAGAGCTTTAATTCTCTGAGTCTGCCTCCAATTTGCAATCAATATTTTCAAACGTCAACACACTCTAATGTAAAAAAACTAACATTAAAAAAACACCTCTGCCAAAAGGTCTGGTAGCTATATTCGATGTCAAAGATGATCTGGCTCACCTGCTGCGTTGTTAACTCATTCTATCAAATTTTGAGGACAGGCTTGACATTTGGTCAATCGACCAATATATATTCAAAATATGCATTTGGTCATTTGACCAATACCCGTTGAATTCTTGTGTGATATTTGCTGTGCCTGACCAAGGTGAAAAATATTGCTCAAGGTCAAATGTGATAGCAGGTTTACAGACATTCGATGCCTTTACAAGGAAACTCTCGCCATGACTCATATGATCAATATCCAGCCACGTAAGCCGCGGTTTGATTTAAGTGATGTTCCAGTTTTTTGGAACGACGGTGACCCGGTGTTAACACGCTTCTTTGATGCACTTTCTATTCACTTCCCCGATGGAGAGCGTTTTTTTATTCAGTCGGTGCGTAACTATCAGGATCTGGTCACAGATCCTAAACTGAGAGAAGATATCAAAAACTTTTTTCGCCAAGAAGCGCAACATGGCATTGTGCATGACCAGTATAATGCGGTGATGCAGTCGCAAGGCATTCATGTCGAAAAGGTCATCGCAAGATTCAAATTATTTATTCGGCTCTCCCAAAAACACCTGCCCGCCAAGTATCTGTTGGCCATGACAGCTGCCTTTGAACATATTACTGCTGTACTAGGCGAGGGTGCTATGGAGGGTGAGGGTGAGATGTTCAAGAATGCTCATCCCGCAATGCGTGCCATGTTCATGTGGCATGGGGTAGAAGAAGTCGAACACAAAACAGTAGCCTTTGATGTTTACGAAACAGCGGCAGGTGGGGGGTATTTCACCCGCGCATCTGCTTTGATTATCGGAACGCTACTGGTACATGCGGTGGTTGGCTCAGTTCTTTGGCATATGTTGAAAATTGACAAACTACAAGGTCAGCCATTGGTGCTTGCTAAGGGATTTTATCGCCTCTATGGACCACGTGGCCTGATTACCAGACTTATTCCACGCTATCTGGACTGGTTTAAGCCAGGTTTCCATCCTAGCGACACCGAAATCCCAGAAAAGGTTAATTCTTGGCTGGCTGAATATGATAAGCATCAAGACCCTATGGAAGCGTCACGAATTGTTTTTAATGTCCCCATTGCAAAAGCTGTATAGATCAGGAGAGACCGTGAAAGACTCGACTCGACTTGACCAAGTCGAGTAACCTGTCTTATTGATATAATGTTATGAGTCAAACTATGTTGAGTAGTGAATCTACGCGAGTCGAAGTTGCTGACCGCGAGAGAGTATTAGCCGCTTCTGCCAAGCTGTTTCGAGAAAAGGGTTTTGAGCGTACCAGTGTGCGAGAAATTGCCAGTGCTTGTGGTATTCTTCCAGGCAGTCTGCATTACCGCTATCGTAGTAAAGACGATATTTTGGTTGATATGATGCGGCTTGCTATTGAGAGAACTATTTACAGGATTGTTGAGGCGACTTCCGCGATTCAAGATCCACTCAAAAAAATGCAATCGGCACTGCAGACACATGTCGATATCCTTATGTCGGGTGACGATATGGTTTATGTGTTGTTGTTTGAGTGGCGCTCGGTACATGGAGTCGCACGTGAGCAGATTATTGCTGAGAGAGACAGATACGAGCGATATTGGCAGACAATTCTTGATGATCTGCAGTCTTATGGTTGTATCCGAAACGATGTGGATGCAGATCTGTTAAGACTGATTGGGCTAGGAGCAATAAACTGGGCTGCCACTTGGTATAAAGAAAATGGTAAGTACAATCTTGAACAGATCGCGGATGCGATATGGCAGATGATGACAAGAGGCATCCTTAATCCAGATTTTCACGAAGAGGCAAAAAACCTGTGACCAACTATAAGACTCCATCCCGTATCACGCACGCCATCGGGAGGCATTGTGGCAGCTCCGCAATTCGTGATTTGCTCGAGTTTAATGGGCTGAATATTTCCGAGGCCATGTGCTTTGGATTAGGCTCAGGGCTTGGCGTGACCTATTTGGAAATGGCTGACGCCCCTGTGCCATTTTTAGTGCATGTGCGGTCTTTGGGGTTTGAAGCGCGCGTATTTGAAAGTATCGGTATACCCTTTGAGTGGCAAACCTTCGAGTCACCCGAATCGGCAGCCACCGCGCTGGAGAAATGTTTGGATGCGGGTCACCCCACCCTGTTGCTGACGGATATTTTTTATTTACCTTACTTCAACAGCAGCACGCACTTTCCCGGTCACGCCATAGCCGCTTGGTCGAGAAATCCAGAGACAGGTGCGGTATTTGTCACCGATACCGAGCGTCCGAGTGTTTTGTCGGTGACGCGAGAGGCACTGACCCGCGCACGTTTTTCTACACAGCCCCCATTTATTCACTATGGCAATATGTTCACGCCCACCGCGTTTCAAGGCGAAATTACCCCCGAGATGATTACCGGTGTCATCCATGACAACGCCAAGTCATTAGCTGTGAGTGGCATATCGGCACTGGAAACATGGCTGGCCGAACTGAGTCGTTGGGGAGCCACAGGCGATTGGCACTGGACGACCCGATTTGCCTACCAAATTATTGAAAAGCGTGGCACAGGTGGCGGCGGCTTCCGCAAAATGTACGCTGAATTCCTTGATGAAGCGGTTCACTATGACGCAAGTGTACAGCAATATCGACTGCCCCTGTTAATGAGGGCTTGCGAAAAAGCATGGACGGCATTAGCCATGTGTTTGAAGTCTGCCTCGGAAAGCACAAACTTTCCATATGCCGCCATTGAAGAGGCCATTGTGGCGGTGATGCAGGCCGAACGTAATTATACAGATGCCGCCCTTGCACTTTGAGACGTGCCGCTAATTTTTTCGCAATAAAATCAGCCAGCAATGGCGGGAGTTCAAAAATGGACAGTAATAACACGGCACACCTGACCATGGCTAAGGCGTTTTTTGGTACTAATCACCCTTTATTCAATATGTTCAATATTAGTGTTGGTGCAGTGAGCGATGGTCATGCCGAGATGACGATGCCCTTCTCTGAGCAACTCTCTGACCGTAAAGGCTCACTGCATCGAGGGGCTTTGGTGACGCTGCTGGATACGACTTGCGGCTTATCTATTTTTTCGTCATTGCGGTCGTTAGAGCCGATTGCCACTATTGATTTGCGTGTCGATTTTTTGCGACGTATTCCCTCTGCGGTAGGTTTAAAGGCGATAGTGGATTGCATTGGTAGAACCGATACGGTGGCCTTTATCACGGGCCGAGCGGTTGCAGAAGACAGTGGTGAGCTACTGGCTACTGTCACTGGTTCTTTCGCAATCGGCACGATGGGACCCTCTTTTGACAGCAATGAAGCGCGAGGCGAGTGATATGAGTATAGTAAATCAGATGAGCGCGGAAACACCCCCACTAAAATTGTGTGACGAGCCTTTTGTCGATTTTCTAGGTTTTCGTGAGGAAATGCAACATGGAGAAATACAGTACTTTATGGACTTTCGTGATTCGCATATCGGCAACCCGATGATTGGCACGTTTCATGGCGGCATTCTCGCGAGTTTTGGTGAAGTGGCCGCCGCCGCCTATCTTGCCCGTCAGCGTGGTGATAATGAGCTGCCCTTATGCTCCACGATGACCTTTGATTACCTGCGGCCAGCATTTATAGGTACGTTACAGGCAGTCCCCAGTATTGTTCGTGCGGGTCGGCGCATTACGACAGTATCGGTTCAGTTACTACTTGATGGCAAGTTGGTTTGTATCGGTCGATTCCTGTTTACGGTTAGCAGCAAATAAAATTGGAGCAAGCTCAGTTCAGGATGCCGACCCTGTTTTACTCAGAAAAATTTTCAATAGATAGACAAATAATATCAAATAGCTGGAACTACTACTGATACCGATACAGCGTTGGCGCAGAAATCCCAAACTCCTTCGCCAATGCTCGCTTGGTTTTGTAGTCGCCAGATTCAAGACGTTGATGCAGCAGAGCCACTTGTTCAGGAGTCAGTGACGGCTTACGGCCCTTGTAGGGGTCGTCTCAGGAAACGGAAAATATAGCACGCTAAGGTTTTTCAATTGCGCGCAATGGCCTAAATTTTCCACCACCTATCTTGGCTTTGCTTCGCCATAGATAATCCCCAGTTAAATTGATGTGCTCCCACCCCAGCGGTGACAGATATTGCAGCAAGGTATCATCGACTGTGCGACCATGCCCTCGTAGGGCGTTAGTCGCTCTCTCTAAATAAACCGTGTTCCACAATACAATGGCGGCGGTCACTAGATTCAAGCCACTGGCTCGATAACGCTGTTGCTCAAAGCTTCGATCTCGAATCTCACCCAATCGATAAAAGAAAACGGCGCGCGCTAATGCATTACGGGCTTCACCTTTATTTAATCCAGCTTGAACCCGACGGCGTAGTTCTACGCTTTGCAACCAATCCAAGATAAACAGTGTGCGCTCAATACGCCCCAGCTCTCGTAATGCCAATGCCAAACCATTCTGTCGTGGATAACTACCGAGTTTACGTAGCATTAGCGACGCTGTGACAGTCCCTTGCTTGATTGATGCGGCCAGACGCAAAATATCGTCCCAATGAGTACGAATCTGTTTGATATTCAGTGTGCCGCCAATCATGGGTTTAAGTGCGGCATAGTCTATGTCTGACTTTGGAATATAGAGTTTCGTATCGCCCAGATCACGAATTCGTGGTGCAAATCGAAACCCTAGCATGTGCATGAGTGCAAAAACATGGTCGGTGAATCCAGCCGTATCGGTGTAGTGTTCCTCGATGCGTAAATCAGACTCGTGATACAGCAGCCCATCAAGAACATAGGTTGAATCACGAACGCCCACATTGATCAGCTTACTGCTAAATGGTGCGTATTGATCAGAAATGTGTGTATAAAATAACCTTCCAGGCTCTGCGCCATATTTTGGATTGATATGTCCTGTACTTTCAGCTCTGCCACCTGCGCGGAAGCGTTGGCCATCTGATGAGGAGGTAGTGCCATCTCCCCAGTTTTCAGCGAAAGGTTGTTTCAATTGAGCATTCACCAATTCGGCCAATGCCGTTGAATAAGTTTCATCACGGATATGCCAAGCCTGTAGCCATGAGAGTTTGGCATAAGTTGTACCAGGACATGATTCGGCCATTTTCGTCAGCCCTAAATTAATTGCATCAGCCAGTATGGTCGTGAGCAATAACGCTTTATCCTTCGCAGTGTCATCCGTTTTCAAATGAGTGAAGTGTCGAGTAAAGCCTGTCCATTCATCGACCTCCATTAATAATTCGGTGATCTTGATATGTGGTAACAGCATTGCTGTTTGGTCAATTAAAGTTTGGGCTGTATCAGGAGCCACGGCATCGAGAGGTGTTATTTTTAGACCAGATTGATTGATCATCGCATCAGGCAAATCGTTGGTCGCTGCCATGCGATTAATGATTGCTAATTTCTGCTCCAATAGTGAAAGGCGACTTTGCAAATATAGATCACAATCAGTAGTAATGGTTAGAGGTAACTCATTGGACTGTTTTAGCTGATTAAATTTATCAGCAGTCACTAAATACTCATCGAAGTCTTTGAATTGGCGAGAGCCTTGTACCCAGAGATCCCCAGCCCGTAGCGAGTTTTTAAGTTCAGATAACACACATATTTCGTAATAGCGGCGATCAATACCATCATCGGTAAAGACTAGTCTTGCCCACCGTTTTTTGATAAACGCTATTGGAGCATTAGAGGGGATTTTTCGTGTATTATCAACATTCATGCTGCGGAGCAACTCTACAGCGGCAAGCATATCTTTTGCTGCTGGGGCAGCACGCAATTTAAGTATGGCAAGAAGTTCTGGCGCGTAACGGCGTAAAGTTGCATAGCTCTCGCCAATTCGTGGTAAAAAATCAAAGTCTTCGGGTTGCGCCAGTTTTTCTGCCTCAGTAATACTTGCTGCAAAAGCATCCCATGAAATAACAGTTTCGATGGCGGCAAACGGATCACTGCCATTTTGCTTGGCATCTAGCAAGGCTTTCCCGATAAGCCCATACAAACGCACTTTGTCGTTGATCGCTTTACCTGATGATTGAAATTGTTGCTGGTGTTTATTTTTTGCGATAGCAAATAGCTTTCCAATAATGCGATCATGCAGGTCAATAATTTCGTCGGTGATCGTGGCCATACTCTCCACAACGATTGCTACCAAAGTGGCATATCGACGTTGAGATTCAAATCTGGCCAAATCAGCAGGAGTCATTTGCCCACCTTCGCGAGCAATTTTCAGTAAGCGATTTTGATGAACGTGTTTTCCAATGTCTTCAGGTAGATCGATGGCTTGTAAGCACTTCAGCCGCTCAATGTGCTCAAGCATGTACTTTGAGTTTGGTTTAGCTGGTGACTGTCTAAGCCACCCCAATATTGTCAGTTTGCTGCCCTCTTTACGGTTCAGCAAAGCATCTATATTTTGACGATGAGTTTCTGAAAGTGAGCTCGTCAAAGCAGTATAAATTATGCGGTTGGCAGATGTGATTGCTTCTGCGCAAATACTATCAATTGCATTTATAGCTGGCAAAAGGACTGATTTTTGTCGTAAATTTTCAACGAGAGTTGTGGCTAAAATAAGACCTTTATCTGTCTGAAGGGACAAATCCACCATCATATTGACCGATTGCCGATAGTCACTCAAGGTGAATAGTTTGAACCCAAAAACTTTTTTCAATTCGGCAATATGTTCTCGTCTTGTTTGCTCGCGCTGACCATAATCATTCCAGCAGTCCACTGATATACTAAGTTGAGCAGCCATCATGAAAAGTAAGGGTTTGAATGGTTCGTCGTTAATACCCAATATCACTCCAGGGTAACGCATGTAGCAAAGTTGAATTGCAAAGCCTAGCTTGTTGGATGCCCCTCGATGTTGATGGACTATGGATTTATCAGAATCACTCAGAGTGTAATGCTGAAGCATAAAAGCTCTATCATCTGGAATTTCGAACAGGCTTCCCAATTCCGTGGACGACAAAATAGAATGGCGCGGCATGGCTCATTAGTCCCAAATAAACTAAACTATTAAAGGTACATTATTTTGTACCGCCACGCTTAGCTTTGCGCTGCAATTTCGCAAGGAGGTTCAATTGGGACAGAATGCGGCCATTTATTGCCGAGTATCAACGAACGATCAGTCCTGCGAACGACAGGAATATGACCTACGTGCCTACGCCAATCGTTGCGGCTACGATGTTGTCGGTGTTTGGAAAGAAACTGCATCAGGCAGTAAGGATGAGAGATTGCAAAGAAAATACTTGATGACCATGGCGCAATCTCGTGAAATCGATGCCATCTTGGTGACGGAATTGACACGCTGGGGCAGAAGCACCGTGGATCTCGTACAGTCATTACAAGATCTTGGGCATTTCGGGGTATCTCTGGTGGCACAAACAGGTTTGCAGTTTGACCTTTCCACATCTCAGGGAAAGCTCATGGCTTCTGTGATGTCTGCATTAGCAGAGTTTGAGGGAGATTTACTACGTGAACGTGTGCGCTCTGGTGTAGCAGCGGCACAAGCGCGGGGCGTTGTGTTTGGTCGTCGTCCTGGTCAACGTACCAAGTCAGATCGTCTGGCACCTAAAGTGTTGGAGTTGGTGTCTGCTGGACACTCTTATCGACAAGTCGGTCGGCTGGTCAATCTAAGCAAAAATACCGTGTTGGATATCGTTAAAAGAAGTCGGAGTGAAAATCCTTAGCGTGCTATATTTTCCGTTTCCTGAGACGACCCCGAAAAGGCCTTGGGCTTTGACCGAGAAATTGGACTAATCGACTCCACATATCCCACCACATGCTTGACGACTGCATCATCATAACCACCCAAAAATCTTTCGACATAAAACTCGTTAAAGTTTATGTACTTGAAGGCCTTAGACATGGACAGAATAAAGGTATTCAGGCATTCCTCATCATCAAAATCAACCTCCATTTCCAAGCTTAAGCAAATAAAGGCTTTATAGACAATTTGTAGCCGATCATAGCCCTTGATACCACTGCCGAACTTGCCGACCGTTTCGGTGGTCGCCACGGGGAAATTGGCGATCAAGAACTCAATACTACGGCGTACCCGGGTGAAGTCCTTGAAACTAATCTTTCGATGATGAATCTGCATGCGGCTTTCATGAATTTCATACACAATTGAAAACCATGCAAGAAAAGAAGTAATCTGAAAACTCTGATCCTTATAAAAATATAAGTATGGATGTAAGCCCAAACTCGGAACCCCAGCATTTTTTACAGGCGTCGCTATTCTGCAAAGAATGGTCAACAGATGCGACATTAGGTTTTCAACGCGCTCCCCCTGATTCAGACTCATAATATTATGAATCTGATCACCCGCAATGATATTCATCAGCTCATTGACCAGGCCAATTTTTTTGCCATGACTCATTTCATTGTCTAATAAAATGGTCGAAAAAAGTAACTGGTGGATCCTCTCCCCTAACTCAATCAACTCATTTAAACGTGTATATTGGAGCTCTTCTAGGTTAGATTTATTGTCATTGATATAACAACAGGCATAGATCGCATAATACGCGTCACTACCGCGATTTCTTAGGTGATATTCCTCATATTTATCTAAACGTTTAGTATCTGAGTTAATAGATTGAAATACCCGTCGCGCATCTTCCGGAGTCCCCAGTACCTGCCGGAAACTGATTTTAATATCGCCTAATTTCGATTTTTTTTTCTGCAAATTCGGCATCAGTACAAATTTTTTGAAAATCAGCAAGATCTCCTAAATAATTGCGGAGGTAACGAATATCTTGTTTTTGTTGATCATTGAAATTAGGTGCTTGAGGGACTTGCTCATCCGCAAAATATCTATTGATCCACGCATAGATACAGGAAAGACGATGTGCTCCATCAATAATGTAAATATTGCTGTGTATATCTTTCCAATACAAAATGCATAAATTGATGTTTTGATCTTCTGTGCAATCCTCAATAAAGTTTGCAATTTCTTGCACGCTCCAACATTCCGTAGAACGCTGGTTATCCGCCTTAAATAAACATTTGATGATTGGATGCTTTTCAAAATCAGTCAGTGTCACTTCAAAATTGTCACGCTGCATTGAAGGTGACATTTCTTCTGGCAACATGACTTTACGCTGAATAATATTGGTCAATAGTCGTGTAGAACCCATTTCTTATTCTCTCCAGGCAACACTTTCCTACTTTCGCTCAAGTACGAAATTTGAAAATGTATATAGTTCGATTTGGTTAAAGCTGTGAATTAAATGACCGTCAATATCCAGTCAGCGCTAACAAAAGAGACCTAAGAGAAATGGGGGGATTAGAGAACGTAATAAATCATAAAAAAGCCCCGATTGGAGAAAAGGGGCTTTAAAGATTGTATTATACCATTGAAAAATAAAGAAAAAAATATAAGAATTTCGTATAAGGTGTATTATGTTAATTTTAGGAAAGGCTCTAGACTAGTAGAATGATTATGTTAGTCTAGAGCCATATAATTAACATTATTGAAGTATTTTACATGGCAATTTTTCGACATTCTTCTGCACACTGACGGCAAGCCTCAGCACATTTTTTACAATAATCATGTGAATGTTTTTCACACTCTTCCGCACAATATTCACAGATCTTAGCACAAAGCTCACAAATCTCTTTGAGGAAAGGTGAGTTATGTTGTTGCATACGCACACATAACTGACAAATATCTGCACATTCTAGACAACGTTGAATACATTCACGCATCATCTCTAAATCTTTTTCTTTTAAACAAGAAGTTGCACATTCAGTACAAATAAGTGAACAGTTTGTACATGCAGAAATACACTTTGAAAATTCCGTATTAATCATTTTTTACTCTCAACTTATATAATCAAAGAAATAATTAAAACATAATTTTTTTCTACTAATTATTTTAAATTATTAGTAAATGTAATACATAATGTTAATTTATATGAATAATGTTAATTTTAACTAAATCTTATTTATATTCCAAATGGCTTTGTTGCACAAAGATTTGAAAGGCAAAGCGCCCCTAATTGAGCCAAATTTAAGGCGTAACTTGGGTAAGTGGTCGACCTAATTCCGTAAATCTGTTGAGGACTGCTACACGTGCATGAACCTCATTGACTTGGCTATCAAAGCTCCTTGCACTGAGTTTATCTCTTAATAATTTGATGCAGTGCATTTTAGTCTCAACCAAACTTCGGCGATGATAGCCTGACCATTTTTTCCATAGTGTCCTACCTAAACGTTTAATTGTTCGAAGTAATTCATTTCGCTCTAGCGAGCTACTCTTTGTATCTTTCCATGGTTTCGCATTTTTTCTAGGTGGAATCACCGCATGTGCTTGCCGATCTGCAATGACCTGACGGCATTGCTTGGTGTCATAAGCTCCATCGGTATAAACAGAGTCAATCTGCTCATCTTGTGGAATCTGATTAAGTAAATCACCAAGCACCTGTGAATCACAGACATTATTGGTTGTGAGCTGAATAGCGCGTATTTGTAGGGTTTTGGCATCTATACCAATATGTAGTTTACGCCATTGGCGACGATATTCAGCTCCATGTTTCTTGCGTTTCCATTCGCCCTCACCTAGAAACTTCATCCCTGTAGAGTCTACGAGTAGATGCAGCCCATCGCTACTTTTTTGGTAGCTGATTGCAATATCAATATGCTTTTGTCTTCTACAAAGCGTACTGTAATCTGGTGCGGTCCAATTTAATCCGCAAAGTTTAATCAGACTTTGCACAAAGCCAGTGACCATACGTAAAGATAGACGGAATAAGGATTTAATCATTAAGCAGCATTGGATGGCTGCGTCGGAGTAGGTTTGATTTCGCCCTTGTTTGCCTTTTGATGGAGCATACCATTGCGTAGCAGGATCAAACCAAAGGGCAATATTTCCGCGATTAATGAGTGCTCGGTTATATGCGGGCCAATTGGTTGTGCGGTAGATTTTGTGTGTAGGCTTCTTCATTTGAAAATTATATCGCTGAAAAAGCCTTTACAGATAGGTTTGTGCAACAAAGCCGCTGGAAACTAAAAGTAAGGCACCGAGGACAATTGCAATATCAGCCAGGTTGAAGGCCGGCCAATGCCAGTCTCGCCAATAGAAATCAAAGGAATCCACAACATAGCCGCGAAAGACCCGGTCAATCAGGTTGCCCATGGCGCCACCGAGGATAAGACTGTAAGCGATGGCTTCTCCTTTATGACGATTTTCAAGGATCAGCTTGATCAGAAAAATCGAGACCACTACCGCGATTCCGATAAAAAAGTAGCGCTGCCAGCCTCCACCATTCGCAAAAAGACTGAATGCGGCACCGGTATTCCATACGTGTACCCAGTTAAAGAATGAGGTCACTGAAATAGACTCGCCATATGCCATTGATTGTTGCACCAGCCATTTTATGGCCTGATCAGACGCTGCCAGCAGGCCCGATATGGACAACAGAGCGTACGGTGACAGATGTTTGCCAAAAATGGACATTGCTTAATCCTTGAGCGCCAGAATGCGTCTAGCACCGTTAAGTACAATTACCCCCGCGATGGTGCCGATAATCAGATCCGGATAATTGGACCCGGTCCACGCGACCAGAGCGCCGGCGGTGATGACCCCCAGGTTGATCACCACGTCGTTGGCCGAGAATATCCAGCTTGCCTTCATGTGCGCCCCGCCCTCCCGATGTTTGGATATGAGCAGCAGACAACTGGTATTGGCAATCAATGCGACGAATGCGATAGCCATCATCACCAGCGATTCAGGCTCACTACCGAATACAAAGCGTCTCACCACCTCTATGAGTACGCCCACAGCCAAGATCAGTTGCAGTACACCAGCAAGATGCGCGGCACGTACCTGCATTTTCACGCTATGTCCAACCGCATAAAGGGCAAGCCCGTACACCGCCGCATCGGCAAAATTGTCCAGGGATTCTCCAATCAGGCCAGTGGACCGGGCGATCAGACCGGCAGTCATTTCCACCACGAACAGAAGTGCATTGATGCCGAGCAACCAGCGCAGGGTCCCGGATTCTTGCTTAGCAGAAGCTGCCGAAAACTCGGCGGCCTTGATGGTCTCCGGATTTGCAGCGACGGTTTCCTGAAGCGAGGCGCCTAGCCCCAAGGTCTTCAGTTTCGAGGTGACGGGCTCGACCTCACCGTCATGCACGACCTTCAACCGGCGGTTCGACAAGTCGAAGGACAGTGCCCGAATCCCCTCAACGCCGTTCAGGGCCAGGCGAATCATGCGCTCTTCTGATGGACAGTCCATCTTCGGCACGGCATAAACACTGACCCATTCCCCCGACGCATCGGAGGAGGCCTGCATATCGGTATCCGACGCAGGCCTTGCATGGTCGCCACAGGGGCCTCCGCAGTTTTTACTCATGATATGACTCCACTTGAATGTGATCGGGTTTTCATTTAAAACTATATAGTAGCTATAATGTCAATAGCGTAGAGAATCCGTTGCGGAGGAACCCGATGCGTATTGGTCAGTTGGCACAGTCAGTAGGGGTAGATACACAGACGATCCGCTTCTACGAACGGCAGGGCTTGTTGCCGCCGCCTGGTCGGCAGGAGAACGGTTACCGTGTCTATACCGAGAAACACGTTGAGCGGCTGGCCTTTATTCGTCGCTGCCGCATCCTGGATCTGTCACTGGCAGAAATTCACGAACTAAAGCGCTATCAGGACGACCCTCATCAGTCCTGTACCGCTGTCAATGCCTTGCTCGATGATCACATCTCTCATGTGCGCTCGCAGATAACCGCTCTACAGGCGCTTGAGAAACAACTCGTTTCACTAAGAGCGCGTTGCAACGATGACCGGGAAGTTAAGGCGTGTGGGGTTCTTGCTGGAATTAGCGAGGGAAGCATGCATCAGCAGTAGGTTGGAGTGCCAACCAGATAATCCGATGAGATGCCGGTTTGCCTCACTCTCATGCAAAGGTAAGATCAACCATTTAATCCGCTTACCCTATTTTTTTTTGCTTTCACCTTATCCAAAATTCACCACCCCATAATTGAAAATATTTTGAATTATAAGCCCTTAGGGTGCTCATAATCCATAAATCAATTTCGAAGTTCTTTGTTGCATAAAGCCTTTAAAGATTGAGTTTTCCTAAGCAACTCAAATTTAAGTTACAACTCGGGTATTAGGTCGGCCTAATTCCATAAATCTGTTGAGGACTGCTACGCGAGCATGAATTTCACTCATCTGACTAGGAAAGCTTCTTGCCATTAATTTATCGCCTAATAATTTGATGCAGTGCATCTTTGTTTCGACCAAACTTCGGCGATGATAGCCTGACCATTTTTTCCATAGTGTTCTACCTAGCAGGGTTTTAGTATCTATACCAATATGAAGTTTACGCCATTGGCGACGATATTTCGGCTAATGCTTTTTACGTTTCCATTCACCTTCACCTAAGAACTTCAAATCCGTGGAATCAACGAGTAGATGCAGTCCATTGCAACTCTTTTCATAGCTAATTTGAATATCAATATGCTTTTGTCTTCTGCGAATGGTTGAATAATCCAGAGCTGTCCAATCTAATCCGCAAAGTTTAATCAAGCTTTGGACAAAGCCAGTCACCATGCATACAGAAAGACGAAATAAGGATTTAATCATGAGATAGCACTGAATGGCTATGTCAGAATAAGTTTGATTTCGACCATGTTTTCCTTGTGACTGCGAATATCATTGAATCTTAGTATCAAACCAAATTGTAAAATTACCATGATTGATCAAAGCATGATTGTAGGATGACCAATTCGGTGTACGATAAATTTAGGTGTAGGCTATTGCTGTATAAGACCTTATCGGTAGGTTTGCGCAACAAGGCCTCAAAATCCCACCTTAAAATGCAAATAGCAAAAAAACTCTACCATTCGATTGATTTCATTTTAGAAGTAATGAAATTAGTATCTGTTTGTAATGATATTTTATAAAATTCAATATTAGATCTGCAGAGAAAAACTTATCAAACTAAGTATTGGCTAGTCTTTTTCTTCGAAAAACTTATCAAACGAAGTATTAAGTTAATCTTTTTCTTCAACTTCTTCCTTAAACTCAAACAAATCATTCATCGTACAGTTAAAGTACTTACACAACTTATCGGCGACTGGTAATTCAATACGTACAGCACGGTCATAATACATACTTGTGAGCGTGTTGCGATTGATACCTGTTGCATGCACCACTTCACTTAATTTTAAAATTTTTCTATCGCCCATGAGGCTAGATAACTTACAAGTAATCATATTTAAATTAATTTACAAAAAATAACTTGCTGTGGGTTATTTAAAGTTGTTGACTGAGTAATACTTTGCTAAAATTAACCTACAGCAGGTTATTACAACTTATAGAAAGTATATTTTATCCATTTCAACTAAATTATAACTTTTTAAATATAAGGATTGAACCTGCATTAGATTATTTTGTGGAGATGACCGCCGTGTTACCAAATGAGTTATTGATCAGCCAGCAAGCTCGTGACTTAGGAAATCAATTAATTAAAGAAATGAACATCAATAGAAGTTATGGAATGGCTAATTTTCTTGGAGTAAATACTTGCTATGATAATCATCAGGCTGTACTTATTTGGACATTTCAACTGCTTGAAAGGGAACCAGCCTTAAATGAATTAGCAGAAATTAAAAAATATTTTCTTTTAATCTTTCCAGATAGTGTTTATCAATTAGCCTAAGTTGTTTTTAAAATTAATTTATTAAATAAAAAGCACTAAATCAAAGAAAGCTTTATTTAAAAATACCGATTAATTCAAAAACATACCATTTACTGAATATATGAAGCATAGGTTCCTGCTCTATCACTCACTCGTACTAAAATTACATCGCTCTTTTTACTGATACTAAACAATTTATGTCCACGCCACGTTCTGCGGCTTCGAGGGCTAGTTTTTGTTGAACCACTGAGAACAAGGACAACAAACTGCCTACTATATTTTCCCGGAGAGTGGTGTAGGAACTTTTTCATTATTGCTAATCATATCAGCGACAACATCAGCAACGAGCTCCTCTATTCCTGAGAATGCTTTAGACTGATCCGCATCAAGCCAAGACAATGATGGAAACTCAGCACACAACCCAACATACTCATTATATTCTGCTGACCATGTAACACGGCAAGTATATTGTTTACTATCCATTTGAAACCCCATAATGTTTTAAGTCTATGTATAAAAGTACGATTTTCACTTAGCAGTACTTAAATAATCACCCCACCACTGCATCATTTCAGTCCGCTGGGCTAAATAGTCAGCGTGATTATAGCTGGCACGGGTACGGTTCTTATCAATATGTGAAAGTTGTGCCTCAATCCAGTTATCCTGGAACAAACCTGAGTCATTCAAAATGGTACTAAAAGTGGAACGTAGTCCATGAGAGGATAATTGATGTTTTCCATAGCCCATCTTACGTATAGCCATATTTAATGTATTAAAATGAATCGGTTGATTATGTTTCCGTGGGCTAGCAAAAATGTACTTTTCACCGTATGACCATTGCATGACGTCTTTTAAAATATCTAAAGCCTGATCTGAAAGTGGAACTAAGAAGTCGGGAATCTCATGGCCTAATATGACTTTTCGTCGAAACTGTTTAATATGCAAGGCAGGTATTTTCCAGATTTTTTCATTTAAATCAAAATGATGAGGCTCAGCCAATAACAATTCAGCCCCTCGCACGCCAGTATGTAATTTGAACAGCAGTGCTTTTTTAATAATCGGATGGGCATCCAATTTTAATAAATTTTTCTTAAAATCTGATATATCCTCCGCTTTCAAATACGGATAATTCTTCTTGATTTTACTGTTAATGGCGATTTTATTTAAACCATGCGCGATGTTGAATTCACAATAACCCATCGCTACAGCGTAGTCATAAATTTGGTTCAAATAACTACAAGCTTTCTTGACAGGTTCTTTTACTTGGCGTCCCTCTATTTTTTTGATTACTGAAACCAGGTCATAACGCTTGATGTTTTGAAAAGGTAAATCCTGAAGGTCTGGATAAATATCTTGCTGTAAACATCTTTCTGCTAACTGTAGTACACCGCAGCGGGGTGAATCATTAAATGCATTTTTCAGTTTGAACTGCAGCCACTCCTCCCCTACCTTACGAAAGGTGATGACATTAGAGACAGTATCATGCTCAAAACAATAATTATTGTCTTTAAAGTCATCTTTGACTTGTCGTGCCTTTTTCAGCGATAAATCAGGATAAAGCCCCAACTGAATGCGGCGACGTTTTTTTGTTTGTGGATCTGTATAGCGATAGCACCAAGATTTTCTTCCAGTCGGCTCAATCTTCA
The DNA here is from genome assembly GCF_029025845.1 of Acinetobacter sp. TAC-1. NCBI lineage: Bacteria > Pseudomonadati > Pseudomonadota > Gammaproteobacteria > Moraxellales > Moraxellaceae > Acinetobacter > Acinetobacter sp. TAC-1. Next base: position 28,021 of record NZ_CP118893.1, on the reverse strand, counting down.
GGCTAAGTCCATCTTCATCGGATAAAAAACAAGTTTTTTCCTTGCAATGAGCTTGGCGAACTTTAATTTCAGTAAGACTCATGAAATTTAAATGAAACCTATCAGCGGATTGACGAGATCCATTATATCAAAATAGAAGAAAATATATATGATGCGTACACTACGCATCATATATATTTGTAATATATTGTTTTATATATTTAATATTTTAAGTACTTGTATTTTAGTAACCATTATAAGTACCACCTCTTCTTTAAGTTCCCAACAACTCACTTTTTCTGTCATCAATGTTAAATAAGTCTTGTGCTTTAAATTCTTAGATGACCTCCTCTACCCTTTATTATCATTTTTATAAAAGTAACTATATGTACTCATTAAAATTTGTAGAGCTCAAAAACAAAAAAGACCGCTATATAGCAGTCTTTTAACTTAATTAAATAATAATTAATTCATTTTCATCATAAGTGCATAAGCATCACGTTTGTTTTGACGCAATGATTCTATCTCGGACTTCGTCAGCTGTTTTACGAGAGTTGAGGATATACTTTGCTTCCCACTCTGTGAGCCTTTCGAAATCGTACCCGTAAATCGATTTCCACCATGCTTCAAGATTACCATATACATCCCTCAATTGCTGAAGAGTTTCTTTACTTAGAGCTAATTGTGATGAGTATTGTTTACCCGTCAGTGCATATGCTCCAATAACTTTATTCGTCCCAGTTGTTTCAATATGACCTTTTAATGCTGCAAAAGTACCACCTTGGGTCTGGGTATCATCAACAATAATAACACATTTATCATTGTTTATTGTCCCATCAAATGCTGGTGGGTTGGCTAATCTATGCCACCCATCACCGCCAGTTCTTGATACTTTTATAGCTTGAACTATATTCGTATCAACTTCAAGCCCAAGTTTCTTTGCTATAACTGCTGAAGTAGCTAAAGGAATCATATTACGACCGACTGCTTCCTCAGCATGTACAGGTACTATAATAGTTTCCCGACCATCGATAATTCTTTCTAGTTCAGCAATCGCCTCATCCGAAACTAAATCTTTAGCTAAAATATACGCACTTTCAACATCCCCTGCTTTAGCAGCTTCATACATGTAATGAGAGGTTGCATCTCCAAGACCACGGTCAATAACCGTTTTAGGAAACATATTCCAATCTGTGCGATATAACTTCATATTTTTAAATAAGTTTTAATGATGGCTAGCATTAAATTTTACACTAAATTTACCGCTAGCATCTCTTGGATATTATTTTTCGTATCAGGCAGCACTCTCAAAAGCCGTTTGTTTGGACAGTCCCCATGATCATACACGAGGCAGCTTCAAATACTTATGGGCCCATCCTATCCAGTTGTATCTTCTTGCATCACATGAATATTGTATACTCATTTTGACTACTTGAAAATTATGGAACAACGTCAATAAAAACAATAACTCTAGAGTCTTTAGTCGACATTCCTAAAAAGGTAAATTCAACATTTCTTTCCATATCATTTCTTTGTGTCTCTGGATGAACAAAAGAAACATAGCTTATTTCAAAGAATCGGGCTAGGGTTTTTATGCCAATGATTTTGTTCTCTTCATTAGCAATTAAAACATCTAATTCCAGATCAAACTCTTCTAATTATTTAATTAAATCTTTAACTTTCATTTTACTATCAACCTCTATGAATTATTTAAAAAATTAGCACAATGAAACTTGTGAAAAAAATGGATTTGAACAAAATTTTTTAGCAAAAAAAGCATAGCAACCAGAAAAATCTTTCCAGCAATCAACAAAAATATCCCCGTGTGCTTCCAGTTTACAACATTTTGACTACCACACTGCCCACAGTAGTAATAATAGCCTTTGATACGGCCACCGCATTCAGGACAATTTTTATGATTAATGAATAAGTTACTCAACGTCTCTTCTCCAAAATTCTTATTATCAAGTTGTAAGTGAAGATAGCACACATTTATAAAAATGTCTTTTTTAAAACATCAAAAGATGTTATAAAAAAGACATTCGCTACTTTAGGATAACTTTTAAGATGAATTTAAATCTCCTTGATGAAGAATCAATCCAACCTTCTGAACCCACGCCATGTGATTTTTTCAAAGGTGAAAATGCTATCAAAAAAGCTAAACAGTTAGGATTACCTGATCTCGAGTTAGTCAGAAACGCAATTATGATCGGTGATGCTGACTATAGAACAAATACTCACTATAACCGTGCACGCTTTATTGCACGATGGGGAAAAATTGGAGAACAGATTGCTTTACTGCTTCGACAATCTGATCCTGCTTGGATATTCCACAATGACAGCCAGCCAAGAATTGAGAATACAGTAAAGAAAATACAAATTATCTTTATGAGCGGGAATATTGCATTGGGGTTAGCTGATCAAGTTGTATCAGCACACTGTGAAAAAGGATTAATGACATTAAATAATATTAAGGAGAATCAGTCTGCTTATGATGATGAGACAAAATTGAGAACATGGATTTTATACTTTCCTTCAGCATCACATCCAGCCTATAAAGACATTGATATCCCAAATATTCCTTTTGAATTTGCATACCCAACTAGCTTCGTACAGGACTTAAAAGCGAAAAAAATTTCAATTTTACCAAGTGACCATACTTGCAGAATTGCATTTGAAATAGATAATACAGTTCCTGTAAAAACTGATCCTAAGCCAGTATTGGAACCATCTAATGAAATTAAACCAGATGATTTTGATATTCAGCTTGTAGTTTAATCTGAGGTTAATGTGTTTAATAAAGATCGTTTACGTATTGCTAAAGAATTACGAGGACTTAGCAATACCGATTTCGCAGAAAAATTGAGTTGCTCTATCTCTAAGGTAAAGCAACTTTTAGACGTGGATAAAGAAATCAATGAAAATGATCAAGATGATATATGCCGTGTATTAAATTTACCCAAGTCATTCTTTGCAGGTAATGACACACAACCACATGAAACAGACCAAATCTTCTATAGATCGGTTGCTCGTATTAAAGCACAGCATAGAAAAGCTAATGAGGCATATACTCTTTTAGCAATAAATATTAACAAGTACTTAAATCAGAAAGTAAAGTTACCTACTTTTCACCGTCCTGATTTAGATATTACTGAGTTTTTGGGTGAATCTAAGTATGCCGATCACCTAGCGTCAGAGTTGAGAGGTTTATGGGCTTTAGGTAATCAACCGATTAATAACATTGTTTCGTTGTGTGAGCTAAAGGGAATCCGTGTCTTTAGATTACCGACTGAAATTCGAGAAATTGATGCACTATCTTTTTTTGATGATGAAAGTGGTAGCCCTTTCATATTTCTAAATACATTTAAGTCTGCCGAAAGAGCCCGCTTCGATTGTGCACACGAACTTGGTCATATCGTTATGCATACGCATAACAAAAAAATTCGTGTCGAGAAAGATAATCGTGTTCTCGAAACTGAAGCGGATCAATTTTCATCTGAATTTTTAATGCCAACAGATGCATTTCTTTCTACTGCTCCACGCTATTTTTCACTAGAAAATATGATTGAGTATAAAAAGATTTGGCGAACATCCCTGAAGGCTATTAACTATAAAGCTCACAAGCTGGGATTAGTTAGTGATTGGGTTAATCGTAGTAACTCTATAAAGATCAATTCGTTGGGCTACAACATTAATGAACCTGAAGAAACTCATCGAGATGAGAGTTTGATGTTGCCCAAAATTATCTCTGTTTTAGCCTCACAACCATCTTTTGATAAAAATAAAATGCTTGATGAAATTGGAATCTCTGAAGAAGATTTTAATCAATTAACATTTGATGCTTTAGCTAAAGTTGAGCCCCCGAAGAAAAAACATAAGTTATATATTGTCGAGTAATACAAACCTTCCTTAAAAATAATGCGCCTTACGGCGCACTATTTATGCAAAATCCTGATTAATTTTTTTATGACTTCACGCCCAACGTAGTTTTGCATCCCATAAGTCATGATGTGTGCTGAGAAAACAGGAGGTTTTAACTTGGTAAACTATAGACACTCATCAGGAGTTTACCATGAGCAAGAAACAGAAGACTTACACCGCAGAATTTAAAGTTGAAGCAATAAAATTGATTGAAGCCAATCAAGGCAATGTATCGGAAACAGCCAGACAACTTGGCATTTCAATGCAAACTCTTTCAAATTGGAATAATAAAGCAAAGACTGGCACCTTAGCAGGCACTAAACAATATTCACCTGATCTAAATGCCTTACTCGAAGAAAATAAAAAGCTCAAACAACAGCTCAAAACAGCTGAAATGGAACGTGAATTTCTAAAAAAGGCAGCAGCGTACTTTGCGAAAGAAAGTCAGTAAGGTACGCCTATATGAAACAGCAAAGATATTTATTCCCGATTAGCTTTATGGCTAGATTACTTCACGTTTCAGTGTCACGATTTTATGATTGGCTAAAACGAGGCATGAATAAAAGATTGGTTCAGCGAAATCAACAGACAATTTTGGTCAAAATAGCTCATGAGGAAACTAAACAAAGCTATGGCTATATTCGATTAACTAAGCATTTACAAGCGCAAGGTATCAAAATCAGTACGTATGCTGTACGTCAAATAAAAAAGCTCAACCAGCTGTATTGTAAGCGTCATAAGCGTTTCAAAAGAACTACGAAGAGTGATCATAATCGAGCGATCTACGCAAATTTACTAGAGCAACAGTTTTCAATGACTAAGCCCAATCTTGCATGGTCAAGCGATATTACATACATTTGGACTGCTGAAGGTTGGTTATACTTGGCAGCAGTAAAAGACCTGTACACGAAACAAGTGGTTGGCTATAGCTTAAATGAGCGTATGACCGCACAACTTGTTTGCAATGCACTGACTATGGCGATTCGTAATCAAAAACCAACGAAAGGCTTAATTATTCATTCGGACAGAGGCAGCCAATATTGCAGCCATGAATATCGAAAGATACTGGAAAAATGTGATTTTCAAGGTTCAATGAGCAAACGTGGGGACTGTTACGATAATGCACCGATTGAAAGTTTCTGGGGCATACTCAAGAATGAATTAGTGCATCATTGCAACTATAAAACCAGAGATGAAGCTAAAGCAGATATTACAAAATACATTGTGTTATTTTATAATCAGCGAAGAATTCAAAAGAGTTTGGATTTTAAAACGCCAAATCAAATAGCAGAGAACTTTTATCGGTTAGCTGCCTAGCATATCCCAAGTGAAAGTCTCCTGCTAATTCAGCACATATCAGGTTTGAATGACGCGGACATTGACCACAGTGATGATCAGGCGACCAAAGCAGGTTGGATACAGGCGAGTCTTGAGAAGATTAAGAGTACGCCTTTTGCGCTAGAGCCTAAGCACCTGACACACTAGATGTACCCGAAAAGGGGCTAGTGAGACTAACGGACACGTTAGCTGGTGGATATGCGATGCAATTGATCTAAATTAATTTCAAAGCACCAGAACCGGCTCAGTTGTGCCCAAAGCGGATGTTCGCAAAAAATAATCTTCTCTTGATACCGCAGATTAAAGTGGATGTTCGATATGGCCTTTTAAAGGTAGAAAACTTAGTATTTAGACGCCTACCTTCTAGAGAAATAACGCAAATGAATAAAATGCTACCATCAACTTAAAATCATGATATGTCACGGCAAACTTCACACTTTCTAACTGTTGGCATAAACAACATACCATCCATCTACTGAAGTAGAAATTTTTTGAAATGTGCCGATGGTGTATTTTCAAGCATATTGCTACGACAAATAACGTAAAGATTTTTGTAGGGGGTGATCCCTTCAATTTTAACGCTTCTTAGTCGACCACTCTCGCACTCATCGACCACAGACGAAGAGATCACCAATGAAATACCCAAGCCTGCCTGTACTGCCCGTTTAACCGCCTCTGTGCTTCCAAGCTGCATAGATACACCAATAGAATCTGCCACGCTTCCGAAAAAATGCTGTAACAGACGCCCTGTGCCGCTACTTGTTTCTCCCCCCAGCAATTTCTCTCCCTTCAGCCAATCTAATGGAATACTCGCCAATTTGGCCCACGGATGCTCCACCGGCACAATCACAGCTAGTTCTTCACTTCGCCAAACGCATGCATCAAATCCCTCTCGTTGATCCCACCATTCCATAATGGCCACATCGACTTCAAAGTTTTCCAGTTTTTTCACAATGGTAAGATTATCGCCAATGACTACATCAAAATTGCAAGTTGCTGTTTTCTTGAACCGCCTCAAGTGCGGTGGCAATACATAGATGCCGATATTCGAGCTCGCGCCTATTACAAGACGATTTGTGTCGAATAATGCGCACGCTCTGGATCCGGTGCGCACTAGGTTTTCCGCATAAGGCAAAAACACTTTGCCTTCCTCTGTGAGCGTACAACCTGCGTTGTTTCGCACAATCAGATTGACACTCAGCGACTCTTCTAGGCGCCTAACATGCTGAGTCACAGCTGACTGTGAGAGCCCTGTGTGCTTGGCTGCTTCACGAAAGCCACCCCGATTCACGACAGCCAGAAAAGTAACTACGCGTTCAAGATTGATCAATTAACGCCTTCCAAAATTGGATTATTGATAGCATCGGATGGCCTTTGGCCGGTCAGTGCCTGTAAGATATTATTGGCTGCTAGTTTCTCGATTTCGAAACGCACGTCGTCGACCGCAGACCCCAAATGTGGGGTGAAAAATGTTTGCGCTGTATTGGTCAGTAACTCCTGCGGAATAGCTGTTGGCCTATCAACACGGATCCACTCTTCCAATTCGAAAACATCTGCCGCATAACCCGCCAATTTTCCAGATTCAAGTGCTTCGGCAACAGCTAATTCATCGACAACTGAACCACGACACGCATTGATCAAGTAGCTTCCTGTGCGCATTGTGCCAATTGTTTCTGCATTCAATAAGTGCAAAGTTTGCGGCGTCATTGGCAGCATAGGTACAACAAAGTCACTGCTACTTAATAATTCATCGAGACTCACCTGTCGTGCATTCCAGGCCTTTTCCTGCTCTTGATTCAAGGCGATGTCATCGCAATAAAGCACCCGCATATCAAAACTCGATAAGCGCTTCGCAATCGCTCGCCCGACCGCACCCATACCGATGATTCCGAGTGTGCGTCCTGTTAAACCCGTTCCGTATAGTTCCGGTCTCCACCCGTTAAATCCGTGAGTTCGGATACGGCGATCCCCCTCGGCCAGATGGCGAGTCAGGCCAAGAAGCAATCCAATTGTCAGCTCCGCCGTTGGGATGGTCAGAAGGTCCGGCACGATGCTGAACCAAATACCACGGCGGGTACAAGCATCGACATCAAAGTTGTCATAGCCTTTGAGTGCTGCACCTACAATCTTCAATTTAGGGCAGGACGCAAGAAAATCATCATCGATACTGTCAGGCATGAATACCATCAGTGCGTCAGCATCCTTTGCTCTCTCCAGCAATTCTGCGCGCGACATAGTATCGCGGGTCATGTTGGGAACGACATCCGCAACAGATTGTAAATAATCGATAATTTCAGGATGAACCCAGTGGGTAAGAACTATTTTTTGTTTCATGTGGACCCTCATGTGTATACCGGATTTTTTATATGGGTTAGCTACTTGAACTTGCGACGCAAGAATGAACTGAATGTATCAACTAGCGTCACCATCCCAAGAATGACCAGCAATATCGCGGATACTTCTTGGTATTGCATAAGACGCAGCGATCCTATCAACTCGAAACCTATACCGCCGGCACCGACCATTCCCATCACCGTTGAGGCGCGAAAATTGTATTCCCACCGATAAATCGCGGTGTCGGCCATTTGCGGTAATACTTGCGGAAAAATGCCATGAAATATCACTTGTAGCGGGCTGCAACCTGCGGCCTGCGCAGCTTCAACTGGTGCTTGATCTGTATGCTCAATCGCTTCCGCAAAAAACTTAGCGATCATGCCGATTGAGTGCAGGCCTAATGCCAACACACCCGGCAGTGCACCAAAGCCGACAGCTGCCACGAAAACTATACCCATAATAAGCTCAGGAACAGATCTCAACACATTTAACAGAGCACGCGCAGCCTGATAGACCGCTGGATGTGGACTGGTATTGCGTGCAGCCAAAATACCCAAGGGCACGGACAAAAGCACAGCGATGGCGGTTCCAGCAATACTCATGGCTAAGGTATCGAGCACTGGCTTGACCCATGCTCTCCACTCACTAAAGTTGGGAGGGAACATCTCACCAATGAGACTAACAAGACTTGGCACGCCTTCGCCTAAACGCTCACCATCAAATAGACCAACGTAATACCAACATCCGACGACAATAGCTAAAATCAATATCACATACCTAACTACTCGATTCCAGCTTTGGCGCTGCTCTGACAATATGGCTTCGAAGTTCGTATTCATTGTAGAGACCTCAAAAAATTAGAACTTGGAAAAATCTAGCTTTAGCAAACTACCTAAATCACGCACGACATCGTAATCCTTATCTGTTACAGGCCCGAATCCTTCAGCCTTGAATGGTTTCAACACGTTCGGATCTTTCAAATCGAGGAAGGCAGCACGAATTTTTTCTTTAAGCTCTGGTTTTAAGTTAGAGCGCATAGCCCATGGGTACTGAGGAAACGGTTTTGACTCCGCTAAGACCTTCACTTTGTTTAGATCGATCAAGCCGCTCAGAACGAGCGATTTGAAAATGGGCTTGCTCAGACCACCGGCCTGCGCGTGTCCATTCTGAACTGCCATCGCCACTGCATCGTGAGCGCCTACGAAATGCTCCTTGTAATCCGTTCCGGCAAATAATCCTTTATCAGCAAGCATTGATTTGGGGATCAGGTGGCTGGATGTAGAGGCCTTGTCACCCCAGGCAACGGCTTTTTTCTTGATATCTGTGATGTTGTTGATGCCCGCCGCCTTATTCACAATTAGCACTGACTGATAAGTTGTTGTGCCTTTTTGTTGCATTGCTGCAAATGGTTCAATCTTACTTTTCTGTTTGGCCAATACATAAGACAAGGGCCCAAAATATGCAAGATCAATACGACCGAACCGCATTGCTTCAATCATTGATGAATAGTCAGTGGTAACAATAAGCTCAATCTTTTTGCCCAGAGCTTTTTCAAGATACATCTCTAGAGGCTTATTATTTTTAATGACGGTTGATGCATTTTCATCAGGCAAGAGAGCAACTTTTAATGTGCCGGGGTCAGGATTAGGTGCGGCATATGTGACACTACCTAAGAGGCTAAACAATATTAGAGCCAGTACAGCGAATAGCTTTTTCATGGTTATTTCTCCTCAGTTCTTAAGTTAAACAATGGTTATGAGTAATATTTGGAATGTTTGAATTCAATTGCGCTTTTTGTTCATAGAGTTCAGTTACATGCGTTTGTGTCAGAGCCGCTGGTATTGCATCGAACACAACCTTGCCATGAGCCAGACCGACGATTCGGTCAGCATAGCGTTTAGCGAGATCGACTTGATGTAGGCTGACTACAGCGGTTATGCCGTCTTCTTTGCATATCTGGTGTAAGAGCGCCAAGACTTTGTTGGCGGTTGCTGGATCAAGGCTTGCCACAGGCTCGTCTGCCAAAACAAGTGCCGGTCGCTGCGCTAATGCCCGAGCTATACCCACGCGTTGTTGCTGACCGCCACTTAACTCATCCACTCGTGAGAGTGCTTTGTGAAGTAGCCCAACGCGGTCAAGGCTGTGTAATCCAATAGATTGATCCTCCTTCGATAGAGGAAAAAGAGTACGAAGCGTCGAGTGATAACCTAGTCTACCCATTAGCACATTTTGCAAAACAGAAAGTCGACCAATTAATTGATGCTGCTGGAATATCATGCCAGTACGCCGACGATGCTCTTGCAATATTTTTTTGTCCAACAATGAACCTAACATTGTAATGTTTATATTGCCGTTAGTGGGTTTTTGCATCAGGTTAAGACAACGGAGCATTGTTGATTTGCCTGCACCAGAGGCACCGAGCAACACTGAAAACTGTCCCTGTTGAAACGTGAGTGAAGTTGGATGCAACGCAATCATTTGTCCGTACTGGACGGTAATATTTTGAAGTTGAATCATTGCTGCCAGACCCTCGTTGTTGTAATCAATCTTTATTTTTGATTACGAAATCAGATAATGAGGTGAGCATAACGACTCAATGTTACAGTTTTATTGCGAGCAATTAGCAATCGCACTCAAACGCTTGGCTATAAGACTTCCAATTGGTATGCAGTGAGGCGCCGGTAATTGGCGGAGCTAGCTGGGAGGGGTTTAGCAGGATTTTAAGGCACACCCTGGCGTCCGCTTCTGGCCGAACGCAGCTGGAAGGCTCAAAATAGGTCGAGACACATTAAAATTACGTCACTACTCATAAGTGGCGATTATGTAAAATCGTTTGCGTGGCTTTTAACCTACTACTAATCAATACAGAGAGTGCTGTGGATAAGTGTCTTTACGGATTCCTTTTACTACAGACTCGTTGAAGTTGTAGCAAAACTCGAAGTACAAATATTTTATTTTTGGTGATGCGCGGCTATTTGAAAAGTAGCGAAGTTGTTGCGCTTTAGTGAGCTGGAATTTGAATAGCAGCATGAAATATGTTTGTTATTTGGACCGCTTTAATGGGTAAAATTCGGCTGGGAGTTTCGCTACAGCCTCGTTAGGCATGGCCATGAAAATATTCCTAGATAGTAATATTGTTAGGCACTCTGCAACTACATATCGCACTATGGATATCTATTTTGGCGGGGGTAACGCATCATTGTCATATCGTCGAAACAGGCAATGAGTCTTGGCGCTTTAAAGAATCGAGTACCAAGGGAATTGCAACAAAGCGAACTAAACCACGACAAACCAAAATAGATCAGGAGGAGTTAGCCATCAATTAATTGAGTTTCACGACTGTAATATTTTAACAACTACGTGGGTCAATTTTAGATGCAAATAGTGGGTCAGTTTTTAGTGACATTTGACAATTGCAGCGTTAAAGTGAACGGATAGCGCGAAGAATGCGGCCATAAAAATAAGTGTGCCGAGCAGACTCATAAGGGCAGGGAGATGCTTTTTAATTTCGTTTTTGTAAATCGTTATTTTGATATGCAACATATGGATCAATCCTGATAAATTAGGCAATACCTGCATGTCAATGCAGATTCATTTTATACGCCAGCAACCCCTTGCTGGCGTTTTTTTTATGGGACTAACCATACCTGTTAATTCTGACAGGTAGTCTCCATAAATCAATCAGTTTTTTCTAGACTAAATTCTTCAGCCGCTTTGTAGTCCGCTTTGATCTTTTGCAATGCCTGAACCATTACAAACCCTGACTGTTCAGCATAGTCACGCACGTATTTTTCGGTAATTTCAGGATGATTTACCGTGATCTCTTTGAATAGCACCGACTCAAAACCCGCAAGCGCGGATATGTTTCGAGGTGGTTTAGGTTTACTGACTTTCTTATGCTCAATTACTGGCTTTTTAGGCACAAAAAAGAATTTTAGCGCATGGACAGTACGTCCTCGCTTCACCTGTTCGTAAGTCACGGTGTAATCGGTGTGTTGATTGATCTGTTCTAGTGCCACATCAACAACCCGTTTTTTTAGATCGAAGATTCGATCATATTTTTCATCAAGCTGGAACATTATTTTTATTTCATTTAACTCTAATGTTCTGTTTCCAATGGAGCGATATTGCATAAAAAGTTCATAAAAACGAATCGCATAAACACTGGTCATTTGCTGAATATATTTACGGTCGTAAGTCGTAAACGGATTATCTTTATTGAATACGGTAAACATGTAAATCACTTCGGCAGGGAATGAAACGTCTATCTGCCCCATGCCATTTTTATACTCCAAACGATACACCCAGCGGCATTTCACAGGATTACCCGCACCACTTGTATAACTAAAATAGCGACCAAAAAGACGATCTACAGCATCCTGCAATCCCTCATAAGCAGTATGGCTTTCAATGCCGCATTCTCGCGCAAATTCGTCCGCCCTAATGGTTAGAACTTCTCCTTCCTTCAAATTTTGCTGTCGCGCTAGACCGCTAGCATGGATGAAAAGTCGCTTTTCAGTGAGCGTCATGCCGTGTATCGCTTCGACCAATTTATTGCTTTGTGCAACGGTACTTAAACCGTATTTCTTTTCCTTAGCCATTAAACGCATCCGTTAAACTATAGCGTTATACTGACTTAATAAAACATTGTCGTCAATAGGTCGGAATCTGTCGTCTTTAAGGTCGGAATCTGTCGTCTTTAAGGTCGGAATCTGTAGTCTTATGGACGCTGTAATCGTTACACTGCAATGGTTACAGGCTGGCTAAAAGCTTTAAAAGCTTTAAAAGCTTTAAAAATATATAAAAGAAATCGCAAAATAATTTAGATCAAAAGCGAAAAAATAGAGCGGCTTTTGAGAAGAAAAACAATGAAATTGCTGTGCCGATTTTCAGCAGAAAATTGGATGCTTTTGAGGAATCAGGAACGAAGAATCACACCCCTCAAAAAAGGGGTGTGATTGGAGAACTACAGAGCAGCAAAAATATGCTGTCCTGTAGACCGAAGTTTTACTGGCATTGCCAACTCAACTTTGGATTTGTACCGCATTACCACAAGTCTCTTAAAACTCAACATCCGCCAAGACGTTGATTCAGGTGAGCTGTCCAGGCCCACCTATTTGGTTTTTCTAGTGCTTCGTACCGCCTTACACCAACAACTTTGGCTTTCGCTCATCAATCGCTTACGTTTTTATTCGCTCGAAATTGACTCAAACGCTACTGACCAAATCTCCCACACTGTAAAATTCACTTATGCCCGATTCAAGATCGGTTTTGGTGAATACGGCTTAAAGTTCACTTGCCAAAGCGAACATATGGCAACCCAGTGTATGAAATGGATGACATTAAAGCTTCGGTTCGGCTTTATGTGGCCAGAGCCGTGAAACGAATGCGGGAAGATGGCTCAATCTGCAAGATGATCGGCGTGTATATCCAAACCAGTCGCTTTGATAAGACAGAGCGCTACTCGCCTTACATCGTCGTTCAAATGCATGAGCATACGGATGATCTACTGCTCATCACCAAGGCCGCGATGAAAGGCATCGATCAGATATTTAAGAAAGGCTTTAAGTATAAAAAGGCGGGAATCGTGCTGCTCGAAATTACAGATCAATCCAAGTTTGTGCCCGATCTATTCACGGACTATTCACATAAGCAAGAGCGAGAAAGGCTTTCAGATGCCATCGAAGCCATCAGTGAACGGTTTGGGAAGAATCTCGTCACGCTAGGCATTGCCAACAATAAAGAAGCCACATGGCACATGAATCAAAACCTTAGATCACCTTCGTATTTAACCAAATGGTCTGACTTACCAAGAGTAGGATAAAAACATGCACTTATTTAAATTAACTGACGAACAACTCGCACAAATTCTTATCCCGAAACGATTTGTACCACCTACTCCACCTGAACATGAAGGCAAGAATATGGTCTATGTATTTGATAGTGAGGATAAGTTTGAACTGACTTATGATGAGCTGGTGGAAATCATTAGCAAAGCTAGAATGGCTGGTCCGAAGTTGATACCTGTCTTAGGCACCGTGAATTAAATTGTGCAGTGTTCGCACGCCACTTGAAACATAACTTGATTGGAAATGAATTTGGGCTGAGAAAAATTCAGTTCAAATTTAACCTGACGGGCACACTAAAAAATGGGTAATTGTCAGATCGAGTTTGGACTACAACACTTTAGCTCATCGATTTACCAAAGTGCTAATCTTTACACTATTGTCTAAAATCCAGTGACCAAATTGTGATGCTAAAGCTTTTAAATTCCCTTTATTATGAATCAAAGTTAGTATGATGCTTTTCATAAAGACAGTTTACTTATAACCAGAGAGATTTTTAAACAATTCCCCTTTTAGTTTGCTTAGGCTATTTCAACCAGAGTTCATCTTTTTGCATCATTTTTAACATTAAATTAAATATAACCAGCGGAGTAACATTTTTTTTGTTAGAGCCGACAACTCTTTGAAAACTAAATTTAACGGTTCGCTCAGGAGCATCCAAATTAACTGGGTAGTTTTGTTTTTCTAAATACAGATGATCTCCTAACATTGGCTCTATACCAGTAATAAAATTAACAATTTGTTGCTCATCACCTTTCATTCGGCATTGAAAATGTAGAAAATTCTTACGCAGTTTTCCAAATAATAATAATATTTTAAGCGCCTTAACCATGTTCTTTTCTTTCAGTGCATCTTGCTGCCTATCATCTTTATAATGAAAATCAAGGAGAGGAATTATTTCATCTGGACGAGTCAGTTTTTTAGCCTTTTCGTAAAGTTCATCAAACCAACTCTCTTCTAAATTCTTACTATAAACATAATTCGTTTTTAAATTAAATTTTTGGCGATCCATCCATTTAGTGCTCATCCATTGACATCGTTGCATCCATTCTTGAGCTTGGGTATCTTCGCTTAAACGACCTTCTCTAAAACTTATCAAACGTTGAAAAGGTGTCAGAGTACTCTTCTCTATACTAAACTTCTTTTCTTGTCGGCCAGCCATCGTAACTGGCTGTGTTTGCTGATAAGAATTAAACCATTTCTGCTGCTGAGTATAACGATTTAGGTTTATGTAGTCTGTACTTGACTTCACTGGACTAAAACACTGTTCTAATACTTTTTTTGAAATGATACACGGCGAATTATAAATTCGATCGACTGCTAATAAATCCAAAACATGAAGGTAATTTGAAGCCGTTTGCTCAATACTGCTATGCCCCATCCAAGAGGCGAGCACCTGCCATTTATGTTGAATAATCTCTTCTTGAGCACGTGCTTTCATACCAAACAATAAATCCCTCATCTTTTTTGCTTTTACCCAAGGACAATCTGTGTAGGTCTTGATCATTTCTTTTGAACCGAGCAAAGTTATTGCTAGATAGTTAGCAGCACTGTGGCGTAATGTATGAAAACTAAAGCCATGATGCATACCTAATATTTGACTAAACAAATCTACTGTAATTTTGCTGATACATTGATCAGTTAATACACGATGATTCACACTAAAAAGTAGATCATCCTGCTGATTAACCAAATATTGCTCATAACGATGTTGTATGTAACGTTGTACTACTAAAAACTCATGTTCTGACAATGCAATTTTCAATGGTATTTGACGATTCGCACTTCGCGTTTTCAGACGGCGATATGAATTGTCTTGGATATGAAGCGTGATATTATTAAAAACTGTATTTTCTTTTTCTTTATAAAGTAGCTCTGGGCAAATAATATCTTGTATTTTAAGACAACGAACTTCATTTAATCGAAGTCCAGTTCTATAACTTAGTAAATACATCAGCTTTAAACAACTCAGATGATCGACCCACTCTGATGCCGTTGGCTCTTGACTTAAATTTTCTAGTTTTTCCAATAATTTGCCAAATAGCAAAGGACTCACTAGCCGTGCATTGCAAATTTGTAAATGCTTAAAACTTGAATTCTGTAGCACCAATACCCCTGGAGCATCATAATTCTCTATACAGAATTGATGAAAATCTTTTAGGCGACCAAAACGGTATTCTGCGCTTTGGTGCATCTTACGAGAGGTTTTTCCTTTCACCGAATCTCGTTGAACTGCTTTTTCATCACGTTCACTGCTGTATTTCAATAGCTGCCGATATAAATCCTCATAGTCATCTATGGATTGTTGCTTTAAATCTAATTTATTGAGCCAAATCTCAAATATAAATTCTTTGCCAAACGATCCTAAGTAGCTTTCAATAGTTGATAATTGAAGCCCTCGTTTTTTTAAATGCATTAACCAGTGAATTAAGCGTAGTTGAGCATCAATTAAAGACTTTTCCTCTGTATTAGCATCAACTATCTTCTCCTCTAACACCCTTCTAGTTTCTTGCCAAAAACGTAGCGTGCGTTCTTCTTTATTCCTCTTTTTATCTAAACGCTCAACTTTTTGACCTTTACGTTTCTTTTGACCAAACAACATCAACTCATACGGAATCGTTTGTAATTTGCTTTGAACAGTCGGAACTTCAGGAAGTAACTGCTCTTGTTCAAAATGAATAGGGCGATTATCTGGTTCTGTGACTTGATTGTAATCATTATTCCACAGCAATCTAAATTCGGATGGCCTTAAAGCAACAGTATTAATCTCTTGCTGAAGCACATTACTCAAAAATATATCTATGCTGAGGTTTGGATTAAATTCGAGTACCATTTGCACATCATTAAATGCACGAAATCCACGGCGTTTAATTTGATATTGCAGATCCCCAAGACTTTTTTTCCTGCCTATCTTACTCAAGCTTTCTAAAATACAATCTTCAACTGAATGTTGCAGACAAAATTCTTTCTGAGTAGCTTTCAACTTTTTTAAATATTGCAAAATGAACTGCGCATATGGGTTAAAAAAAACATGTTTCCATTGGTACAACTTTCCCTGTTCTACATCGTTGCCATATTGAGAGTTTTCAACACGATAATGTAGTAACAATGGATTAGTGATTTTTTTGTAGTCCGAATGGTATAACCGAAAACAATTCAGATCTGTACCAAGCTCAATGGCCTCCTGCAATTGCTTCTGAATAGCAATCAAATGCTGTTCATCTGCACAGCCTGAAATATATATAAAACTTAAGCATAAATTTCCCCATAAGTACTTTGGTTCATTCCAATATTCAAATGAATCTTGCCAATACTGCCTTAATTCCTTAAGTACATGGATATGTAGATGCCCCTGTTCTAACCGTGACTCTGTACTCTCAATTTTTCTAGGCAGTACGATCCGTTTAGTATGTGGATTTAGCTTAATTCTGTATGATTTTTTATCTACATTCTGGTTGAATTGCTTCCTTCTTTTATTAAATTCATCTTCAGTAAATTGCATCAGTTTTGATTGTTCGTCTCGGCTCAACTTTTGACTCAAACAATCAACACTATCTTTAATGTCATGCCATTTTTCAGCGATCTGCTGATCAAGTTTTTGCTGCATTTCTTTCGTCAATACTTCAGGTGGAGAAGGCTGTCTATCTAGCGACTTTTTCACCATTTTATGAATATCAACAAATAGATCATCTAGTTGTGGTTTTATTAGTTCTTTGATTTTTTGCATACAACTATTTTCGCTCTAAGTGTTTAATCGATAAAGATTTGACATTATCTTGCAATTGCTGGCGGGCTTGCTGTACATAGACATTCGGGATAAGTGAAGAATGCGGATGAAAAGCCTCTCGGTCACGTTGGTCATGACCATACAGGGCCTGAATTAAGTGAAAAGCTAATGCTGGTTTACCCTCTTGCTGCTCATGCATCAAAAAGTTCATGTCAAAATGACGTAACCAATTCGAATACATATTCTTTGGAAAGACTCCTTGCATATATGAATTCACCCATTTTCTCGATAAAGGGATTAACTTAATTTTCCTGCTCTGCCATTCTTTGACAGTTATCGGCAAGATATCTTTACTAAAAATGACCT
Organism: Acinetobacter sp. TAC-1; assembly: GCF_029025845.1. Taxonomy (NCBI): domain Bacteria; kingdom Pseudomonadati; phylum Pseudomonadota; class Gammaproteobacteria; order Moraxellales; family Moraxellaceae; genus Acinetobacter; species Acinetobacter sp. TAC-1. The sequence continues at coordinate 10,510 of NZ_CP118893.1, read as the reverse complement.
TACCAAAAAGATCATTTACAGTTATCTTCTTCTTTGCAAAGACTTGTCTAAAAAATGAACCGTACGCTTCAATAATTTGTTCTAAAAAGGCAGTGTAATTTTGCAGTGTTTTTATGAAAAAATCAGATAAAGGGATAAAACGACCATCTTTTCTTGCTTTACTATTTTTTTTATCATTCACATATAAAAGCTTGAGCTCAACACAATAATCATCCAAATTCCCCAACAGGTTTTTTTTAGGCCGACTTGCCAAACTCAACAAACTGATATGCCACATCCAACACGCATATGCATTAAGTTGATTAATAATGTGCTTATCTTCTTGGATGTTTTCGTGACAATGTCTATGTAAAATATGGAATTGCTCTTTCACAAAATTGGGTTCAAGTGCCAGTTGGCTCCCTATCCTTCCTATAGATAATGCAGATTGCACTTTGAATTGTTGTTGCAATATTTTTAGTTCAGCCGTGTCTTCAGTAAAATGTGTGGAATGTGGTGTAAGTGCTTTTTCTAAAAAGGCTAGATATGTGCTACTGAGTTGAGTTTTCGGTAGCCCGCCATAATAGATACCAGGCATGTGATGCTGACTATCCCGCCCAGCAATTACATGAGCAAGATATTCATTATATGTTTCATAATATATATGAAAATATAATTGAGCCTGCAGTTTTTCTACAGTGATCGAACCTACAAACCGATTATCAAGCCAATTCTTAAGTTTCGTATTAATGTGTGTTGATGAAATTAGTGGATTCGATGCTTGTTCTATATAGTCAAACCAAGCAGAAGGTAAATGTAGTTGATGTGTCATCACTTCATTCCACCGCACATGATTTAAGCTCTTAATCTTCTGCTCTGTAATTTTAAGATTTAATTTGAGTAAATATTCGCGACGTCTACTTGAACCATTCTGGATCAAAATTCCATCTTGAATAAGCTCGTTAAAATCCATCAGTGCGACGGGTGATAATCCCGTCAAAAGTGACAATAAACATGCTGCAGCGATTGCAGCATCCCTCCAGTGCCCGGATAACTCGGTTCTCAACACATAAACAATTTGCTTCAGTATATCTGGCGCCAAATAATGTGGATTTGTAACAAAAGGAGCATGACGGCGCTGGCGATGCCGCATTAGATGCGTCGCATTATCGCTGAGTATATAATTTAAATTTTTAGACTTTTCATCTTCTGAATAAAACTCCATTTCAGGATCTAATAGATCAACTTCACCCTCTTCATCTTTGTGAAGAGCGGCATCATAAATACTGATCTTTGCGTTATGTCCAATATCTACTTGCTTACCCGTTTTAATTTCACGAAATTTTTTGAGTTCATTTTTCGTCGGCCATTGCAAAACTTTACTTTTTTTTGACTTACGCTGACGATGAACAACACGACGATCATCAAGTCTTTTAAAAATTATTAATAGAGCCGATAAATACTCTATGGCTTGTACTTGTTTGAAATCTTTAATATTAAAAAGTTGATTACGATCCTCCTTTTTCAAGTTACGTTCGTACATGACATAGCGATTTAGTAGCTCACTGCATTCTTGAAATAATTCAGCATGATTAGAATCCAGAACATATCGTGATACATAGCGAAAGAGATCACAAACATGTTTTTGCTTATTCTCAGCTTTATCAATTTTTGCAAATTCTTGATACTGCCGATATGTTAAAAAACTCGCTTGTAGAATCAAATAACGTTCAGACGACAGCTCTTGAGTATTACTAGTAGTCGGGCATGCAAAATAACTTAAAGAAGCTAGATAATAATATTTACCTAATTGTCTAGAACTAGATATATAGCCATATATCTGTTGTGCTTCCTTATATAGAGCATGGGCTTTTTCACGTAAATCATCTGATAGATCGACAAATTGTGTATTCACAACATGATTGCGTAATAAACAATAATCTTTTTGGAATTTTTCTGCTAAATCTAAGAATTGCTCTTCTGTTTCAATCTTTGGCATATTCGCTTTCGCTTAATTTTTTATCAAATTGCATTGGTTAAATTCATTACGATCTGAACAATTTGGTAAAAGTTGATCTTTTATTGAACTCTTTGTCAGCTTAAAAAATCTAGCAAAAAATTTAGCATCCAGCTCTTTCTGAGCTTTTCTCTCAAAGCACAAGTGTTGCTGTGATTTTTCGATAAAATCATCAAGATTATGTATCAACTGTAAGATTGCAACATAATTAGAATGTACACGTAAGCATGGCTCCGTTTGCATTAATAGCAATATTTTTTGCCAAATTTTCACATAGATTATTTTGAACTTTGCTTGTACTACTACTTTCTGGCTCTGTTTAATCTTTTTGATTTTCAGTAGTTCTGAGTTAATTTTTACTATCTTAAATTGAACATTTTGTCGCTCAAAGCAAAAGGGCATGATAAATTGCCCCATAAATATCTCTATATTTTTTACTAAATAGTCAAATTTTAACATTTTTATCGATATAAAAAATGAGCATATCTTTGTATATTAAAATTCATTTAATTTATCAACTAAATTTTCTCAAAATTACAATTATCAACAAATACATATGGTTTACTTATCATGGGTGGTCTAAATTTTAAAAATTCTTCCACTTTTTTTTAGTTTTCTGTTATTACATGAAACAATACCGTTGTATTACATTTTGAAATGCTGTGTATGCAGCATTGATCAAAAAGATTCTCTGCTATACTTACTTCACGTGTAGCATCAATGGAGTTTCGAAATGCTCAGAACCACTGAACAGAAAAAAAAATATATTCAAGCGACACGTGCGCAAAACTATCAAGCCAGCCTAAAGCTTGAAGGCATTACAACGACAGCTCAAACAACTCAACAAAGTAAAGCTGAAATCTTGCAAAAATATAAGAAGTATTCGCAACCCGAAACTTAGTCAGGTGCATGTATGGATAAATATGGGGAAATGGGTGACAGCCTGTATTGTTACCCTGGCACAAATATCCTAAAGAACAAACTCAATATTCATGATGAACAAATTTTAGAACAAGCTGAACTAGAACTGTCTGGATTGGCAAGTAACTTAATTGAATATGCTGAACCACCTTACGACTTACAATACTTAAAATCAATTCATGCGCAGCTCTTTGGCGACTTATACGACTGGGCAGGAAAGTTAAGACAAATCGATATTTCCAAAGGTGACACCCGTTTTTGTAATTTTTCCCGTATTGAAATTGAAACCAATAAACTACTCAAAACGCTTCAAGAAAAAAAATACTTTCAAGGCTTAGCACCACAACAACTGATTCCTCAACTTGCCGACTTGTATTGTGAGCTTAATGTCATACACCCATTCCGTGAAGGTAATGGACGTACACAACGGATTTTCTTTGAGCATCTGATTGCTCATTGTGGTTATGGTATTGATTGGTCTCGCATTGACTCTCAACAACAATGGATTCAAGCCAATATTGAAGGTTTTTATGGTAATTTAAATCCATTAATTAAGATTTTTGAAATATGCTTTATTCAAAATACCTAAAATTTAAGTAGTCGAAGCCCACAATCCTTAATGAGCCATCATCTTTGCTTCAATCCACTGATTAATTTCCCAAATAAACCAACAATCACGATTCTTAGAAATCTTAATACTCTTCGGGTAATTTAGGATCGTAATATTCAGATTACTTATCCAGAATTGAATAGATCGTTAACTTAGATAGACTTTTAAGCAATGTAACTTGCCGCATGTTTATCAACATATGTCTCAAAAAAGTCTGCCCATACATAGATTTATGGCGTTTAGTGCTTAAATTTCAGATTAATCTTCGTCTGATGACCTGAATGGATGTTACAGATTACATGCAGGTGAATTACTCTGTGGCTGTATCATGGCTTTTGTGCAATCCAATCCATTTGATCCGAATGTTCTCTTTTGCAATAAAGCAGCCTCTTCTGCTTTTCCTGAACCAACGAACTATGTCATTGATTTGATTCAACCGACAACAGTGATGCTGAATCAAATCTCCAAAGAAGGGATTAAATGCAAGAAATGTGGTAAGAAAAAGATAGGGGATGGAAGTTATTATCCGTCTAATTGGAACCAGCCCATGAGTCGAGATCAGTTGAGTAAGAATCATTTTAAATGAATAAGAGAAGGATGGCTTACCTCACTTCTCCGAATAACAATGCTATGCTTTTCAACCAAGGTTATAAATTGGCAACTACATTTCATTCTTCTTCATGCTGGTCCTATAGCCTGTAGACAATTACTACATCATTTGCATTCAATGCTCAATACAGCCTGTCAGCAGAACCGCAGCGATACTTTTTTTCGTGCATACATGTAGTGTTTAAATCCATTCATTTTTCAATGATCCTCTGCCGTTTATCACATTTATGGTCGATCTTTAACCTTGTGAAAAATGCACATACCGATCCCTTCAAACTGTCAAATTTATGTATGCATGACATTTAAAGAAAATTATCTGATCAATTTTTTTAGGTAAAATTCATCAAGAAAAAGTTATTATTATTCATAACATCACCAATAACCACATAAAAACAATAATTTAATAAATTATTCTTCCAATTTTTTTATATTTAGTGTTATTACCTCTAAATCCATGTTTACCACCTTCTATTACATAAGTAATTTAGAAGTATCCACGATATAAATTGCTTGCCCTCACACCTCTCCCCTCTCACGCCCAAAAAATTTATACTGAAAGGCAGATTAAGCCCGTTCGAGTTACATATAGCCGCATGCTATATTGAAAGCATTAAGAAAATATCCTCAATATTTATAGGATTTTTAAAGTATGAACTAATTTTCGAAGAACCCTTTCTAAGTAATGTGACCTATTAGGAAAAATGAAAATACTGAAATCTCCGTATCAACAATCAGTCAAAGTACATCCTGATGATTTTCTGTAACCGATACCCAAGGACTATACCTACCCTTCTGATGTGCTGTGCAACAAAGCCCTCCTTAGCCACACTATAGCTATAGATTAATTCCATTATTTTGTGATTTAATTAAATTATTCATTCTTAAGACCCAATTTAATGGATTTATATTTCACTAAACCAGAAGAAGTTGTGACTCTTTTAGGTGAGCGTTTACGTAAGCAACGACTCTTTCTGGAGATGTCTCAAGCTGAGGTAGCAGCACGCGCTGGTGTCGGCGTGAATACAGTTTCGAATCTTGAAGCGGGACGAAATGTATCTGTTGAAAATTTAGTCCGTATTGCAATGGTCTTGGGTCGATTAAACGAACTTCAGGAACTATTTAAACCTCAGCTTAACAGTGTGAATGACATTCTTCGCTATGAGAGTCAAAGTAAGCGCCACCGTATTAAGAGGAAGGGATAATGCTCAATAGACTTAATGTTTATTACAACGGTTGGGGCGAATCATGGTTATGGGGAACGCTGATTAGTTCAACAGCCACGACAGGTAGACCCACCATTGCTTTTGAATATAGTCCAGAAGCAATACAGCAAGGTGTTGAGCTCTCTTCTTACTTGCTGCCTTTAAAAGGTCTACCATTCAGACAAGGTTTTCCTACTCATCAAATGGGACTCCCAGGTCCAGTCTATGACGCTTTACCAGATGGTTGGGGCATGATGTTGATGGATCGATATTTCAAAAAAATTGGCTTAAATTCAGCACGAATTGGACCTTTGGAGCGTCTGACCTATATTAGTAGTCACGCAATGGGTGCCCTCTCCTTTGAACCTTGTGTTGCTGACATGCAAACCTCAGAAAATATCCCTTTACAACAACTGGCCCAGGAAGTTCAAGAAGTACTCAAAGGTGAAGGTGGTGAATTTCTACAGCATTTATTGGTCATGGGTGGCTCCCCTCAAGGTGCCAGACCAAAAGCGTTGGTTTACCGAGATCCTGTCAATTTAGAGTTTTCGACTCAAGATTCTGATCAACATGAAGCCTGGCTGATTAAGTTTCCTGCTCAGCAAGAGCATCCTGAAGTCTGCGCCATTGAAGCCGTCTATGCAGAATGTTTGCGACTTTGTGCAATTGAGACTCCAGATACCCATTTCTTTAATTTGCCCAATGGTTTAACGGCTTTTGCTTCTAAACGATTCGATCGTCAAAATGGTATGCGGATTCCAATGCAGAGTTTGGCTGCATATACAGGAGCAGACTATAAAGTTCCAGGTAGCCTAGACTATCGCAATTTTCTCCGGGCAACCTTGATGTGTACGCAAGATGTACGAGAAAGATTGCATGCTTTTAAACGTGCTGTGTTTAATGTGCTTTTCAATAATCGGGATGACCATACTAAGAACTTTTCATTTCTCATGGAGAAAAATGGTCAATGGAAATTGGCTCCAGCCTATGATGTGACCTTCTGCGAGGGTCCAGGTGGTTATCATCAAATGGACATTATGGGAGAAGCGCTCAATATTTCCCGAAATGACATACATAAACTCGGTACTTCAGAAGCTAATCTGACTACTCTAGAAGTCGATGAGATCATCTTGACCATGCGTGAAATTGCACTTCAATTTAGTCAAATTGCGCAGCGCCTGTATCCCCATCAAATTCGAGAATCTACCCTACAGATGATTCAATCACGGATTCAACAGAATATTGATTTTTTAACTGAAACCTAAGCGTAAATATAAACTAAGCGCCAACCATCAACTGCAAATAGACTTTGATATAGTTAGTCGCTACATAATCTGTAGAACCTGTGAATTAGCTCTCTTTATAATCACGAATATTAGATGGATCACCGCCAAGATATATTCTGCAAACGTGAAATCACTACATCCAGATCGAAAATCACTAAGAAAAAACTGTCACCAAAAAAAGGTCTGCACTATGGATAGATGCAGACCAAACTCTGGATAACTACCAGCACGAGAAATATGTCGCAATTTTGCATAGACATGAATTTGATAAAATCAGCCCAGAAAGCCAGAAATTCATAAAAACTATTTCATCAATCCCCTATAACTTAATCACGTTCATGGTCGATCTTAAATCTTGTGAAAAGTACTCATGCTGACCTAGCCAAACTGTAAAACTCATGTATTCATAGCCTTTAAATGAATCTTTCAATCGGTATATTTAAGGTAAAAACTAGTAATCAGAAGTTATTATCACCCCCATATAAAACAAGGATCAACTTAAAAACAATAACTTAGTAAATTATTCTTCCATTTTTTTATATTTAGTGTTATCTCATTCACTTGGCTCTGAAAGTTTCTCGCACTGAGTTTATATGCGGACCAATTCGTTGTACGGTAGATTTTAGTTGCTGGCTTCTTCATTCGGAAATTATATTGCTGAATCAGACCTTACAAACAGCTTTGTGCAACAAAGCCGTCTTTAAGTACTTTTTTTAAAGGAAAAATCATCGACTTAAATCTATATTTCCAACAGTGCCACTTTTATCGCTTTAGCACCTCAACTCATTTAAGTGGCGTAACTTACATAACTTATGCATCCCATTTAAGTGACCTCAGTTATAGTATTCCGTGTCAGGAATTTGTCCACTTATTCCAATGATGATGAGAACTGCAGCATTGACTTAGATCGCCAGTGCTCAGTACTGGCCATCATGTAGCTTTTATCGCTTTAGCGCCTTAACTTATTTAAGTGGCGTAACTTACACAACTTATGCATCCTATTTAGGTGACCTCAGTTATAGTATTCCGTGTCAGGAATCTGTCTACTTATCAGCGTCCGCGGAACTGCAGGATTTCTGCTTTGTTGTTCGCAACGAGGGCTAATTCTGGAGTTCCGTATAAGGCATAATCAATAACGACATCTCGACTGATAATCAGTGCAGTAACTTTAGCCAATCTCGCTGCAATTTCCATGTCAGGAATTTGTCCACTTATTCCAATGATGATGAGAACTGCAGCATTGACTTAGATCGCCAGTGCTCAGTACTGACCATCATGTAGCTTTTATCGCTTTAGCGCCTTAACTTATTTAAGTGGCGTAACTTACACAACTTACGCATCCTATTTAAGTGATGTAAGTTATAGTATTCCGTGTCAGGAATCTGTCTACTTATCAGCGTCCGCGGAACTGCAGGATTTCTGGCTTTGTTGTTCGCAACGAGGGCTAATTCTGGAGTTCCGTATAAGGCATAATCAATAACGACATCTCGACTGATAATCAGTGCAGTAACTTTAGCCAATCTCGCTGCAATTTCCATGTCAGGAATTTGTCCACTTATTCCAATGATGATGAGAACTGCAGCATTGACTTAGATCGCCAGTGCTCAGTACTGGCCATCATGTAGCTTTTATCGCTTTAGCGCCTTAACTTATTTAAGTGGCGTAACTTGCATAACTTATGCATCCTATTTAAGTGATGTAAGTTATAGTATTCCGTGTCAGGAATCTGTCTACTTATCAGCGTCCGCGGAACTGCAGGATTTCTGGCTTTGTTGTTCGCAACGAGGGCTAATTCTGGAGTTCCGTATAAGGCATAATCAATAACGACATCTCGGCTGATAATCAGCGCAGTAACTTTAGCCAATCTCGCTGCAATTTCCATGTCAGGAATTTGTCCACTTATTCCAATGATGATGAGAACTGCAGCATTGACTTAGATCGCCAGTGCTCAGTACTGGCCATCATGTAGCTTTTATCGCTTTAGCGCCTTAACTTATTTAAGTGGCGTAACTTACACAACTTATGCATCCTATTTAGGTGACCTCAGTTATAGTATTCCGTGTCAGGAATCTGTCTACTTATCAGCGTCCGCGGAACTGCAGGATTTCTGCTTTGTTGTTCGCAACGAGGGCTAATTCTGGAGTTCCGTATAAGGCATAATCAATAACGACATCTCGACTGATAATCAGTGCAGTAACTTTAGCCAATCTCGCTGCAATTTCCATGTCAGGAATTTGTCCACTTATTCCAATGATGATGAGAACTGCAGCATTGACTTAGATCGCCAGTGCTCAGTACTGACCATCATGTAGCTTTTATCGCTTTAGCGCCTTAACTTATTTAAGTGGCGTAACTTACACAACTTACGCATCCTATTTAAGTGATGTAAGTTATAGTATTCCGTGTCAGGAATCTGTCTACTTATCAGCGTCCGCGGAACTGCAGGATTTCTGGCTTTGTTGTTCGCAACGAGGGCTAATTCTGGAGTTCCGTATAAGGCATAATCAATAACGACATCTCGACTGATAATCAGTGCAGTAACTTTAGCCAATCTCGCTGCAATTTCCATGTCAGGAATTTGTCCACTTATTCCAATGATGATGAGAACTGCAGCATTGACTTAGATCGCCAGTGCTCAGTACTGGCTATCATGTAGCTTTTATCGCTTTAGCGCCTTAACTTATTTAAGTGGCGTAACTTGCATAACTTATGCATCCTATTTAGGTGACCTCAGTTATAGTATTCCGTGTCAGGAATCTGTCCACTTATTCCAATGATGATGAGAACTGCAGCAATAAATTATAAAGGCAGGATAGGTGGTTACTTAACCAGCATAAGTTATGTAACTTATGCTAATTCATATTAAAATCACATGAAAGCAATCTTAATTAAAAACTTAGTATGAAAGGGCGTGGTCTTTTGTTTAAAGTGACAATTAACTAAAGGGTTACTTCTTGTATTTAGGAGCATAACCAACTTCTAACAAATAAGAAAAATACTTTCTAACATTATCGCTATCAAGAAGATCACTTGATATCCTTTCCTGAAAGTCTTCTAGAGTCTCTCCACGATGTGCGAAATCATTACCAAATTTTGGATAGTTAGTAATATCACATAGCTTTTTAGCAAAGAATATACATTGCTTAGCTGTCAATTTATAAGTTGGCTCTAAAGGAGCACTTGTACTCGTTTTATTTTGTTCTTTTTCTTCAAACATGAAATGTAATTCTGAAATATTTCTTCCCTCCTTTTTTTGTATATAAGAAACAGTAATATCCGTAAATTTGTTAATTTGATTTAAAGCTACGGTAAGAACCCTTTTTTTAAAGTCTCCCATCTTTTTATATTCATCTTCTATCAATCCGAGTTTTGATCTAAGCTCATCTATAGAAATATATAACTTACCAGTTGATCTCCAACGTATGAGTAACTCATACAGGCGAATAGCATAAATGCTTGTAAGTGGTGAGATTTGTTTAAGTTCATATCTTGTGAACTTTTCTTCAAGTTTTACAAATAAGGGGATAATATCTGGTGCAAAAATTAGTTGGACGCATCCCTCTTCCTTAACATAACCAACTTTTGAAACCCACCTACTTTTGTATATTCCTATTTTTCCAGTTATAGGATCTACTGCTTTATAATTCAAATGCCGTTCAAAAAGATTATCACATGCAGATTGTAACGCTTCATAAGATGCTTGACGTCCTAAATTAAACTGTTTCATGTATTCAGAAGCATGAATCGTAAGTATAGTATCAGAAGTAAGTTCTTTCTCAATTTCTCGAGCAGCAATGATCGCAATTAATATTAGCCTTTGCTCAGATAGATTTAGTGAATACGATGCTTCAACCAAATTATTATCTTTATATACTATGTTACTCAT